>CAIQMJ010000944.1 GCA_903872875.1 uncultured Variovorax sp. | reverse complement strand
GGCCATCAGCGCCTCTGCGCTGTGACCGCAGGCCTCGCGGTGTTGTGCGCGACCCCGAACGACCCGAATGGGCCTCAGCAATCACGCGCGTGAGCTTCTGCCGCCCAGACTCCTAGGCGCTCCAGCATCACCGCCCTCAGCGGCGCGCCTGCCGCGCCGTAGCGCGCGATGGCTTGTGCCACCGCCTCGGCCGCCTCGGGTGCGCCGGGGCGGTGATAGGGAATCAGCGGCACGTGCCCGACCTTCATCACGAAGTAGGGCGTGATTGGCGGCAGCAGCTCGTTGCCTTCGGGCTACAGGCTCAACGCCACGCAGTCTGTGCTGTGAGTATGGATGACGCAGGCGATGTTGGCTTCGTAGGCGCGCGCGGCGGCATAGATGCGGGTGTGCAGCGCGATGGTCTTGCTCGCGCGGTCACCGTGGAGTTGCCGGCCCTGTGCGTCCAGCCGCGCCAGGCGCGCCGGGGCCAGGAAGCCCAGGCAGGCATCGGTGGGGGTGATGAGGAAGCCGGCGCCGCCGGGCAGGCGCACGCTGATGTTGCCCGCGCTGGCATGCACGTAGCCGCGCTGGAACAGGCTCGCGCCGATGCGGCAGATCTCCTCTCGCGCGCGTGCCTCATTCATGGCAGTGCCTTGAATGAGGCACGGGTGAAGAAGTCGTCGCCGCCGAAGTTGCCGGACTTCAGCGCGACATGCAGGCCGCCGTCCGCGGCGGCCCCGCAGCGGGCATGGCACCAGGGCACGCCGGGATCGATCTGCGGACCGATCTGCAGCTGGGCGATGCCCAGCGCCTGCACGCAGGCGCCCGCCGTTTCTCCGCCCGCCACCACCAGCTGGCGCACGCCGCGCTCGACCAGGCCGCGTGCGACCGCCGCGATCGTGCGCTCCACGATGGCGCCGGCCTCTTCCACGCCGAGCCGTTCCTGCACCGCCTTCGTGACGTGGGCTTCGGCCGTGGAATAGACAAGCACGGGCCCTTGTGCCATGCGCGACGCGGCCCATGCGAGCGCTTCGGCCACCACGTCCACACCGGCGGCTATGCGAAGCGGGTCGATCGGCAGTGCCGCGCCGCCGCGGCGCACGAAGTCCACCACCTGCCGGTTGGTGGCCAGCGAGCAGCTGCCCGAGACCACCGCGCGCAGTCCGCCGGCCGGTGGCAGCGCGCTGGCGCGGGCCGAAGGCGCGAGGCCGAAGTTAGCCGGCAGGGCGATGGCCAGCCCCGAGCCCGCCGTCACCAGCGGCAGCGCAGCCAGAGCGGGGCCGGTGCGCAGCAGGTCCTCGTTCGACAGCGCGTCGACGATGGCGATCCCCACGCCCTCCGACTGCAACTGCGCGATGCGCGCCGCAACCGCATCGGCGCCACGCGCCACCACCGCGTGGTCGATCAGACCAACCTTGCGGGTGCATTGGGCCTGCAGCACGCGCACCAAGCTGGCATCGGCCATCGGCGTGAGCGGATGGTTCTGCATTCCGCTCTCGTTGAGCAGCACGTCTCCGACGAACAGGTAGCCCTTAAGAATCGTGCGGCCGTTGTCAGGGAAAGCTGGCGTTGCGACCGTGAAACTGCAGTCCAGCGCATCCATCAGCGCCTCGGCGACGGGGCCGATGTTGCCCCGCGGCGTGCTGTCGAAGGTGGAGCAGTACTTGAAGTAGATCTGCGGCGCGGCCCCGCTGCGGCCCTGGCCCTGTAGCCAGCGCAGCGCGGCGAGCGACTGCGCGACGGCCTCGGACGCCGGGATGGTGCGCGATTTCAGCGCCAACACCACGGCATCCACCTCGGCGTCCAGCGGCGCTTCCGGCACGCCGATCGTCTGCATCACGCGCATGCCGGCGCGCACCAGGTTATTGGACAAGTCGGCGGCGCCAGTGAAATCGTCGGCAATGCAGCCGAGAAGCAGGTTTGCCATGGTTGTCGTCAGCCTTTCAGCGGCAGCTTCACTGCCTGCTGATTCTCCTGCACGTACTGGCGCAGGACGGTGTCGAAGTCCGGGTCGGCGGCCAGCCCCAGGCCCTCGGCGCGCCGGGCGTGGATACGGCTGGGCCAGCCCGTGACGATCCTTGCCACGCCGGGGTCGGGCAACCAGTCGATCAATGCGGTTGCCTGCGCTCCGGCGATGCGCTCCAGCGCCTGGGCCATCTCCCGCACCGTGGTGGTCAACGCCGGCAGGTTGGCCGCCGTGCGCGCGCCCCACTCGGCCGCGCCGGCAGTGGCCGCGCGCAGGATGCCTGCCACCGTGTTGCCGGGCGACGCCAGCGCGACGGCCGTATCGGGAGGCACCGGGCAGCGCGCCCGCTCGCCGGCCAGCGGCTCGCGCAGCATGCCAGACAGAAAACTGGAAGCCGCCCCGTTGGGCCGGCCGGGCCGCACGCTGACCGTCATCAGCCGCACGCTGCGGCCCTGCACGAAGCCCTTGCGCGTGCAGTCGGCCACCAACTGCTCGCCGATGAACTTCTGGATGCCGTAGCTGTTCTGCGGCGTCGGCAGCGTGCGGTCGTCCACCACCGCCGGCAGCGGCTGTTCCGGCGAATCGCCGAACACGGCCACCGAACTGGAGAAGACGAACACGGGCGCATGGCCGGCGCGGCGGCAGCCTTCGACCAGGGCGCGTGTAGCGTCGAAGTTGCTGCGCATGCCGAGATCGAAGTCGGCCTCACATTCGCCGCTGACGGCGGCCGCGAGGTGGAACACCAGCTGGACGTCGGCCAGCGGCAGCGCGCCGGACGTGGATTGTTCGAGCAGATCGCCTTGAAGGACGCGGATGCGCGCGTCGGCCTGTAGGTCGGCTGGCGGCGGCGCGCGGTCGACCAGCAGGATGCGGTCGACGGGCTGCGCCGGTGCACCGGCCAGCGATAGGCTGGCCTGTTGCAGGAGGGTGCGCGCGAGGCGGGTGCCCAGGAACCCGCAGCCGCCGGTAATGAGAATGTTCATGACGAAGCGTCGGTGGCGGGTGGCCGGGCCGGTGGCAGGTCGATGCCCGGGAAGATCTTGATCACGGCGCTGTCGTCCTCGCGCGCGAAGCCCGCGCTGGAGGCCTGCATGAACATCTGGTGCACAGTGGAGGACACCGGCAGCGGGAACTTGCTGGCGCGCGCCATGTCGAGCACCAGCCCCAGGTCCTTGACGAAGATGTCCACCGCCGACAGCGGCGTGTAGTCGCCGGTGAGCACGTGGGTCATGCGGTTCTCGAACATCCAGCTGTTGCCGGCGCTGTGGGTGATGACCTCGTACAGCGCCGCCGGATCGACGCCCTCGCGCAGCCCCAGCGCCATGGCCTCGGCTGCCGCGGCGATGTGCACGCCGGCCAAAGCTGGTTGATGACCTTGACCTTGCTGACGGCGCCGGCCCGGTCGCCCAGGCGGTACACCTTGGCGGCCATGGCGTCGAGCACGGCGCCGGCCTCCTCATAGGCAGCCGGCGCGCCGGAGGTCATCATCGTCATCTGGCCGCTGGCCGCCTTGGCGGCCCCGCCAGAGATGGGCGCATCGAGGTAGACGATGCCGCGCTCGGCCAGCCTCGCTTCCAGCGCCATCGACCAGGCGGGTTCGACCGTCGAGCACATCACGAACACGCTGCCGGGTGACATCGCTGCGGCGACGCCGTGCTTGCCAAACAGCACGGCTTGCGTCTGCTCGGCATTGACCACCACCGAGACCAGTACGTCGCAGCCGGCCGCCGTTTCGGCTGGCGTGGCGCAGGCGAGGCAGCCTTCGGCGGCGAAGTCCTGCGCGCGCCCCGGCTGCGCGTCGCACACGCGCAATTCGCGGCCCTTCCTGCGCAATGTGGCGGCGATGCCGGCGCCCATGGCGCCAAGTCCGATCAAGCCGATGGGGGGCTGAAGCATGGGATTTCTCCGGTGGTTGACGCAAGGCGCCGCACGATGCCGAAGGAGCACGCCGCGGCAACGGCCGGCTGGTGCGGCTACTTTGCTACAGGTCGAGCACCAGCTCGGGGGAGCGGGCGCGCGAGCAGCAGATCATCATGGTCTTGTTGGAGGCTTTCTCCGCCTCCGTCAGAACGTCGTCCCGGTGGTCGGGGCTGCCCTGCAGGACCTTGACTTCGCAGGAGCCGCAGATGCCCTGCTGGCAGGAGTAGGGCGCATCGATGCCCGCGGCCAGCAGCGCATCGACGATTGTCTGGTCTGCGGCCACCGGCAGCACCTGGCCGCTGCGCGCCAGTCGGACGACGAACTCCTGCCCTCCAACGGTCAGTTCGGCCCCGAACCTCTCGAGGTGAACCAACCCGGGCGGCAGCGACGCGGTGGCCGCCAGGAAGGCGTCGAGCATCGACGCCGGCCCGCAGCAATAGAAATGGGTGCCAGCCGGCTGCTGCCTGACGATGTCCTCGATGGAAAGGCGACCTCCAGACGTCGAGGACGCGTGGATGCGGATCCGGTCGCCCAGGTCCCGCAGCGCGTGCTTGAACGCGACATCTTCCGGTGCCCGTACCGCGTAGTGCAGCGTCCAGTCGAGTCCGCGGGCCGCCAGGATGCCCGCCATGGGAAGCAGTGCCGTGATGCCGATGCCGCCGGCGATCAGCACGGTGCGGCCGTTGGTCGCAATGAGCGGAAAGTTGTCCCGCGGAGCGCCGATGCGCAGCAGGCTGCGGATGCGCAACGAGTCGGTCATGAATGCCGACCCGCCTCGGCCAGCCGGCTCGCGCTTGACGGCCACCTGATAGCTGTCTGCCGTGGACGACACGACCGAATACTGGCGCACGAGCCCGCTGGGAAGATGCACGTCCACATGCGCGCCGGGCGGGCAAGAGGGCAGTTCGCCCGAAGTCGATTGCAGCTCGCAGGAAACCACGCCGGGCGCTTCCTCGCGCAGCGCCACGACCCTTACGTCGAACAAGCGCTCGCCGCTCATCCGAAGAAGTTTCCTGCCTTGACCGACACCATCGCGCCGTCCTGGTCTGCGCCCTGGGGGGTGCCGCCCTCCTGGACGACGCGGATCTGGCGGGCCAGCATCCGGCGCAACATCACCAGTCCCTTGTCACTGGTGGCCAGATGCTCGTCGCTGTGCGCGGGGATGCTTCCCTGGGTGGATTGCGCCTCGTAGTCGCCCGGAAAACGCTTGTGTTCGTCTTCTGTCATCTCCCACCAGGTCTTGCCTTCGAAGACCGCTCCGCGCGAGCGCCGTGTATAGAGAGGCTCTTCGCTCTTAAGCACCCGCGCTACACCGAAGGTGCGATGGTGGTGGCTGTCCACCGGCACTAGCCATGCCACCTCGCGGCCCTGGCCGGGCACCAGTTCAATGGACGGGACGATGCGCACGTTGGGGAGCAGGGTCTGCGTGATCCGCGTGAGGGAGCCTCCTTTGGTCTGGCGCACGGAACGGTACATGACACCGTGGTCGCACTGCTCCCATTCCACGGCGGGCATGGCCGCCATCTGCTCCCGGAACTGCACGCCGCTGAAGCGCGAATGCAGGATGACCACGTGGAAGGGGTCCATCACGTTCTCGAAGTTCTGGAGCCAGCTGTAGGGAGCTATCGGGTTCTCCTGCGAGACACCTCCACCGATGTAGAAGCTCTGGTCCTCCTGCTGCAGTTCCTCGTCCGCCCCCAGGTCCTCGAGCACGTCGTACTGCGGCAGGGGGGGCATCGCGTCAAGCGGCCCCATATAGGCAAAGACGAGACCATAGCGCTCCTGCACCGGATACCAGGGCTGGCGGCATTTGTCGCGGTGCTCCCCACCGCCGGGCTCGCAGGGCTGCTCCACGCAACTGCCGTCGATCGCAAAGAGCCAGCCGTGGTAGCAGCAGCGGATGCCTTCGTTCTCGACTTTGCCGTAGTACAGCGAGGTGCCGCGATGAGCGCAGTTCTCGTGCAGCAGGCCCGGCTTGCCCTGGCCGTCCCTGAACAAGATCAGGTTTTCGCCCAGGATGCGCACCCGTACGGGGTCTGTCGTGACCTTGGATGAGACGCCCACAGGATGCCAGTAGCGCCGCATGAACTCGCCGCAGGGCGTGCCGGGCTCGACCTGTGTCAGGAAATCGTCGGATCGACCGGGCGGCTTGCCGTAGCCGCCGCCCTGCTGGCGCTTGCCGACAAAGCGGATCTGCTGCGTGGAGGAAACGTCTTGCTCGTTCATCGGTTGTCTCGCGGGGTTCGCAAGGGCGCAGAAACGGCCCTATTAATTGCATTATGCAAGTAATAATAGATCGCCGCAAGACGTCGCCGACTAGGCCTTCTCCGCCTGCGCTGGCGCGGCCACGCCAGCGCCCAGGGCCTGCACTTGCGCGTCGATGCGGTCCAGCATGCTCTCGAGCAGCCGGACCTCCTGGGCGGTGAGGCCGGCGCGAATGAATTTCTCGTTCGCGATGGCGCCTCGTTCGATTTCCTCGTAAAGCGCACGCCCCTCACCGGTCAATTCCAGCCGGGCCCGCCGCCTGTCGGAGGGGTCAGGCGCACGGGTGATCAGGCCACGCTTGACCAGCAGATCGATGGCGCGGACGACGCGAAACGGGTCGGACGAGGTTCGTTCACCCAATTCACCTGCGGAGAGAGGGCCGAAGCGGGCAATGACGGCCAGCGAGCGCCAAGCGGGCATGGGCAGGTCGTGGGGGGCCACGTAGCGGGCTGACATCACGGCGCCGATGCGGGATGCGATCAGGCCAAACCTGTAGGAGATCCAGTGTTCGAGAGAAGGCTTTTTCTTGGTGGCCATGGATGCGAAGGCTGTGCGGCGGAGCGTTGTTGCATCTGGAGCATAGCCGCCGCGCCCTCTTCACCAGCAATCCGCAACATTTCGGCGCTTGGCGATCGCCTTGACTCCAGATGATCCCTTGTGACGGGCGCCCTTGCTGATCTCACAAAATACTTGCATAATGCAATTGTTTGACTGTCGATCTCCAGACATCGCCACGTACTGACAAGAACGCACTGGCCGCCACGGGCCAAGGAGACATACGATGAAAAACAGGATGCGCCTGGCGCTGCCGTTGCTTCCGCTGGCCATGACCGCGCCAGTCCACGCGCAGGACGACTGGCCTAGCCGGCCGGTACGACTTGTCATTCCGTTCCCGCCGGGTGGCTCCACGGATGCACAAGGGCGGCTGTTGGCGCAAAGGCTTTCCGAGGTATGGGGCCAGCCGGTGGTCGTCGACAACCGGCCGGGCGCCGGCGCCGTGCTGGCGACCAATCTGGTCGCCAAGGCCCCGCCGGATGGCTACACGCTGGGCATTGCCGTGTCGTCCCATGCGATCAATCCGACGCTGAGATCGAACCTGCCCTACGACACGCTGAAGGATCTCCAGCCGGTGTCGGAGGTGGGTGTGCAGCACATCATCCTGGATGCCAACCCGTCGCTGCCCGTCGGCAGCCTCGCAGAGTTGCTCGAGTTGGCCCGGCGGCAGCCCGGACGCCTCAGCTACGCGAGCCCGGGAAGCGGCACCGCGCACCACCTGGTGATGGAGCTTCTGAAGGTCAAGGCGGGCGTGAACATCGTCCACGTGCCCTACCGCGGGGGCGCGCCGGCACAACAGGACGTGATGGGCGGGCAGGTGCCACTGCTGATGGACACCTACTATGCCAGCGTCGGCCTCATCAAGGCCGGGAAGCTCAAACCCATCGCTCTGTTCAGTCCGTCGCGGCCCGCCAGCGTGTCCGACATTCCGGTGGTTGCCGAGACCGTGCCCGGCGTGTCAGCCCAGAGCAGCGTCGGCGTGATTGCGCCGGCGGGCACGCCGGCGGCCATCGTGCAGAAGATCAGTGCGGACATCGCACGCGCAGCGCACACGCCTGAATTCGCACACAAGCTACTCGAGATGGGATTGGATCCCGTCGGCTCCAGCCCCCAGGAATACGACCAGCGCATCCGTGCCGACATCTTGAAGTGGGCCCCTGTCATCCAGGCGTCTGGCGCCAAGGCTGACTGATGCCTGCGGCTTTTTCAGATCCACCTTTGCGAAACCCAATAGCCACTTCATACCGCCATGCTGAGCAAAGAAAACAATGACGTCTTGACCCGGACCGGCCCCGGGACACCGATGGGCACGCTGATGCGCTCCTTCTGGACGCCGGCCATGCTCGAGCGCGAGATCCCCGCCGCGGACGAGCCGCCGGTGCGCCTTGCCCTTCTGGGTGAGTCGCTGGTGGTGTTCCGCGACACCGATGGCCGGATCGGCGTGCTGGACGAACACTGCCCGCACCGAGGCGCCAGCCTCTTTTTCGGCCGCAACGAGGAGGGGGGCGTGCGCTGCGTCTATCACGGCTGGAAGTTCTCGGTGGAGGGTAAGTGCCTCGACATGCCCACCGAGCCGCCGGGAAGCCCAATGTGCTCGAAAGTCCGAGCGACGGCCTATCCCGCGCGTCTGGCTGGCGGCGTGCTGTGGGTGTACATGGGCGAGGGCGACGCCCCGCCGCTGCCCGATTTCGAGTGGCTGGGCCTGCCGGCCGACCACATCTATGCCTCGCGCTGGGAGCAAGACTGCAACTACGCGCAGGCGATGGAAGGCGAACTCGACAGCGCGCATGTCGGCTTCCTGCACAGCCTCGTCCACAAGACCGAGGGCGATGCCCAGGCGTTGACCGGGCAATACTTCCGCGACGACAAGGCGCCGGTCTGGAAGATCCTGCCGACGCCGGCCGGCTTCATGGCCTGCAACGGGCGCAGGACCGCAGATGGGCAGCGCTACTGGCGCCTGAACCAGTTCCTGATGCCGTTCTACACGATGATCCCCCCGCATCCCAACGACGCCCATCTGGTGCGCATGTGGGTGCCCATGACGGACGAGCGCTGCTGGGTGATCTGTGTGACGTTCCGCCCGGATCGCCAACTGGGCGAAAAGGAGCTGACGGCATGGCGAAACGGTGACATGGCGCATCGCAGGGTCGTACCGGGCACCACGCATCCAACGGAGCGCCTGGACAACAACTACCTGATCGATCGCCAGTTGCAGAAGACCGTGTCGTTCACAGGCATCGCGGGAGTGCGTGCCCAGGATGCGATGGTGTGCGAGACGGCGGGCGCCATCGTGGACCGAACGCGCGAGAACCTCGGCAGCAGCGATCGGGCAGTGGTCGCCATGCGCAGAACGCTGATCGATGCGGCGCTGGCCTGCCAGGACCGCGGCGAGCGGCCGGAGGCCTCGCTCATGCCACATCTCTACAGGGTGCGGGCCACGCAGACGGTTCTGCCGGAAGGGCTCGATCCCGACAAGGCCGAGGCGCTCATGAACACCGCCCGCCCCGCACAAGCTCCCGCCGCTCAGACCTGACAGGCCGACCGGCCCCCCGACCCACGTCTTGCAAGCAACCATCTT
>CAIQMJ010000943.1 GCA_903872875.1 uncultured Variovorax sp. | reverse complement strand
GCCGGACGGCACCGAAGCGGCCAGCGCATCCAGGTCGTCGAAGCCCTGTTGCAGCAGATGGCTGCGAACCCATTCGAGCGCGCTGCCCGCACATGCGGTCGAGCCGCGCACCAGCCATTGCGTGCCGAAGGGCACGCTGTAGATGCGCTGCCGCGCGTCGTCGACCCGCGTTGCGGAAACCACGCCGAACGAGGTGACGGTGCCCGAGATGTCGGTGGCATCGCCGGGCTGGGCGATGCCGCTGCCGATGTAGGCGCACTTGCTGTCGAAGGTCGCGGAGATCACCGGGATGTTCATCCAGCCGTGGCGCGCACCGACGATCGGACGCACGCCGCCGATGGTCTGGCCGATCGGCACTTCGCGCCCGAAAGGGCCGTCCGCTGCGCCGACCTGCGCGCGCAATGCGGGCGTGTACAGCCGCATCGCCGTGTAGCTGTTGAGCGTGGTCTCGCCGGTGAGGAAGTGATTGAGCCAGCCGGTGGCATCGAGCAGACGGGCCGTCCGCTTCGCGATGCCGGGCTGCTCGCGCCTGAGCCGCAGCCAGTGCGGCAGCGGGTCGGACACCAGCATGCGCGCGGGGCTCGACTCGCCCAGCGCGTGCTCCATGTGGGCCACGTCGATCGCGCTGCGCCGGTCCGAATACATGACGGCCGGCGCCAGCGCCGTGCCTTCGGCATCGATCGGCACATAGCCTGCCAGCGGGCCGGCTGCGGCCAGCGCATCGGGGCGGATTCCGGCATCGTGCGCGGCCTGCAGGCCCTGGGTCAGCAGGTCCGCCCATTGCGCGGTCGACTGCTCGATCGTCTCGCCGCGGACCTGTGAATCGACCGGGGCCGACCAGGTCCACAGGCGCTCGCCGTCGGTGCGCAGCGCGCTGACACGCAGGCTCTGCGTGCCGAGGTCGATGGCCAGCACCGTCAAGTGCTCAGCGGAGCTCATTGGGCAACCCCCGCCCTGCGGGCTGCGGTGCGAGCGCCTTCGGGCGGCCGGGCGGCGCTCATGCCTTGCCCGCAGCCAGTTCCGTGAAGAACGCGGCGTTGGCCTTCATGCCCTGGACGACCATGCCGCGGTCGGAACCCAGCGCGATGAAGCGGTAGCCGAGGTCGCGGTACTGGCGCGCCTGCGCCTGGTTGCGCACCAGCGCACCGGCCAGTTTGCCGTGGCGTTGCGCGGCAAGCGCCACCTGGGTCAACGCATCGCGGAAATGCCCGTCCTGTGGATCGCTCGACAGCCCCATGTCGATGCTCAGGTCGGTCGGACCGACGAACAGCACATCGACGCCAGGCACGGCCGCGATCGCGTCGACCTGGCGCAAGCCTTCTCGCGACTCGATCTGCACCACCGTCAGCAGGTTGTCGTTGGCCTCCTGGACGTACTTCTCATAGTGGAAGCCGTAGCCCACGTTTCGCGTCGACGTCGCGACGCCGCGCGCGCCCAGCGGCGGCACCTGGATGTAGCGCACCGCCTCGCGCGCCTGCTCGGGCGTCTCGACGTTGGGCACCATCAGCCCGCAGGGGCCGAGGTCCAGCACCTGCTTGAACATCACCGGATCGATGCTCGGGACGCGCACGATCGGCGCCGTCCGATAGGCCTCGAGCGCGGCTATCTGGTGGACCAGTCCGGTGAAGTCGCCGGAGCCGTGCTCCAGGTCGATCAGCACCCAGTCATAGCCGGCCAACCCCGCGATGGCAGCGGTGTCGGCAGAGCCCAGGTTCAGCCACGACCCGGCGAACAGCGGGGACGACATGGCGGCGGTGCGAGCCCATTTCATGTGCAAAAATCACTTTTAATGTTCGTAAAACAACATTATCGAGCCGATATGAGCCATATTCGGCTAATGGTTTGCCCTTGTTCGATATGAATGTTGGAAAGTGAACATTCGCAGCGCGCGGTGAACACGCGCCGCGTCGCCCTCCGCGGCGAGCCCCGAACCGTCAGGCCAGCGGCGCGAGCGTGACTTGCGTCATGTCCCGGAGCCGCTCCCAGGAGGCGTCGGGCAAGCGGTCGGTGAACAGCGTGCTCACCCGCGACAGGTGGGCCACCTTGGCCACGGCGGGCCGGCCGAACTTGCTGTGGTCGGCCACCACGAAGGATCGGCGCCCGCAGCCCAGGATCGCCTCGGTAAGGCGCGCGTCTTCCAGCGAGAAGTCGAGGATGTCGCCGTCGGCGGAGATCGACACCACGCCCAGCACGCTGAAGTCGAGCTGGAAGCGCTCGACGAACTCCGCGCACGCATCGCCGATCAGCGCGAGATCGCGCTGGCGCAACTGCCCGCACGTCACCGTGATGTCGAAGTCTTCCTTGGTCGCGAGGATCGGCACCACATTGAGGTTGTTGGTGACGATGCGCAGACCGCGCTTGTTCAGCAGCTCGCGCGCGACGGCTTCGGCGCTGGTGCCGATGTCGATGAAGACGGAAGACGCATCGGGAATCTCGTTCGCTACGGCGCGCGCGATCGCGTCCTTCTCTTGCGCCAAGGTGCCGCGCCGGGCTTCATACGGCATGTTGACCACGCTGGAGCGGTACGACGCGCCGCCATGGAAGCGCGCGAGCACGCCCTGGTCGCACAGCACACCGATGTCGCGCCGGATCGTCTGCGTCGTCACGCCCATCTCCGCCGCCAACACCTCGACCATGACGAAACCGCGCTCGCGCGCGAACTGGGTGATGGTCTGCTGGCGGGGGGAGAGGGTCACGGGGAGGCTGCGGGAGGGGAGTTGGAAAGGGTTATTTTGACAGGGCGGGATCGAGGGTGAGGGCGCGGATGACCCTGCGCAGAACGGCGCGGCACGAGACGTGCGAGCGCGAAAATCATCGCCTGTTCCAGGTCAACCCAAAGGTGCAACGCATGCGCATCGCCATCGTCTCCGACATCCACGGCAACCTGCCCGCGCTCGAAGCCGCGGTGAAAGACATCGCCCGCCGCGGCGTCGACTGCGTCGTCAACCTCGGCGACAACCTGTCAGGCCCGCTGATGCCGCTGGAGACGGCGCAGTTCCTGATGGCGCAGCGCGACTGGGTTCACTTGGCGGGGAACCATGAACGGCAATTGCTGACGCTGGGCCCTGGCGAGCGCGGACTGTCTGATGCGTTTGCGCATTCGCAATTGGGGGTGAAAGAATTTGCGTGGCTGGCGACGTTGAAGCCGGTGCATCGGCTGAGTCGTGAAGTGCTGCTCTGCCATGGGACGCCGACCAGCGATATCGAGTATTTCCTGGAGACGGTGGAGCCTGGGAATTTCCGGGCGGCGAATGCGGCGGAGGTGGATGCGCGGTTGGGAGATGTGGGCGCGGAGGTCGAGTTGATTGCCTGCGGGCATACGCATGTGCCGCGTGTTGTGCGAGCGAGCAGCGGGCAGCTTGTCGTGAATCCGGGGAGCGTGGGGTTGCAGGCTTACTCGGATGTGCGGCCTTATCCGCATGTGGTGGAGACAGGGGCGCCGGATGCGCGGTATGCGGTTGTGGAGCGGGTGGGTGGGGAGTGGATCAGTACGTTGGTTTCGGTGCCGTATGGGTTTGGGGAGATGGCGGCGTTGGCGGTGGGGCGCAAGCGGACCGATTGGTTCAGGGCTTTGAGTACCGGGTGTTTGGCCCCTGAGGCAACACGCCGGATCGATGAATGCTGCTAGGCACTTTAGATCGGGAAGGTTAACGGGGGCCGACTAACGCGCGCTCCGTCGCTTTCGAATGCCGACTACCCTTCTGATTGAAGGCGCCGACTTGGGCCATGCGGAAAGATCTCGGCTGAATATCGAGTTGAGTGCGATCCAGCCCTCGAATGCAAGGAACGCAATTGCCAATGGAAGGCTGATATACAGTGTCCAGTTTCCTCGCGCTAAGGCAATCGGAATAGCTACGATAAATGGCGCTACCAGCATCAGACCAAGTTGCAAGATGGCTATGAGCCTTCCCCCTCCTGGCTGAAATCCCAGAAGCGAAAGAGTGGTATAGCCATATCGAATCTTCAAAGCTTCAAGACTCGCGTACGCCGGGGGAGTCGCCTCACGAGCGTCCCGAGAAAGCCGCCATTTCGAGAAACTAAGATAGATCAGTGTGAGCGGAAATATCAGCAGAAAGACAAATCCGGGCACACGAAGGGCAGTTCCTGGCACCTCTATATCACGTCCTCCCTCAGCGCGCGCCATTTCGGCATAGTAAGCACTGGTCAGATCAACAACCTGTGCGTTCAAGG
>CAIQMJ010000942.1 GCA_903872875.1 uncultured Variovorax sp. | reverse complement strand
GGTCCAGTCGCTCAGCAGTTGCAGATGTTCGCGGTAGTCGGCGAGCGTGGGCGTGGGCCGTGCGAGCGGCAGCGCGGTGTCGACCTCGGCGTGCAGCGGCGCGGTCGCTTCGCGCAGCGCCGCTCGGGCGTCGAGGAGGTCCATGGGCGCTTTCAAGGGAACGGCTGCAGGCGGCACCATCCGGAGGGCTAAATTCGGAGGGGAGTGAAGGGCGGGATCATAGGACAGCATCGCACAGCGAAAAGCGGCAAAAGACATGGTCCTGCACGCGGATGGGTGATCGGCCGGTGTCGGTCGACATCCCGGCCGCCCGGCAACGGCTGCCGCGACGACCCGCAGGCGGTTCAGTAGTGCGGTGGCAGCTCGTCGCGCAGGCTGCGCGGGCCGGCCGGCCCGCCGTCGGGCACCTGTTGGCGCAGCTGCAGCACCTGCTGGACCAGGCTGTCGATCTGCTGCTGCTGGCGGTAGATCGTCATGTTGAGCTGGTCGAGCAGGTCTTCCGTGTAGCTCGTCTTGATCTCCAGGTCGTTCAGGCGGCGGTCGATGTCTTGCGGGTTATCCATGGTGCTATTGGACACCGGCATCCATCGTCTTCAGCCGACCGCAGCCAGGATGTCGTGGTAGCGCCGGTCGAAGTAGATCAGTCCGTGCGCTTCCTGCGCGGTGTCGACCGCCACCACTTCGCAGAACAGCACGTCGTGCGTGCCGACGCTCACGCTGCGCACCACGCGGCAGTCGAAGGAGGCGGACGCGCCGACCAGCATCGGCGAGCCGGTCGGGCCGGTTTCCCAGCGCCCGTTGGCAAAGCGTTCGTCCATCGGCGTCTTGCCGCCGAACACGCCCGACAGCGCCTGCTGGCCCGCGGCCAGGACGTTGACGCAGAGCACGGCGTTCGCCTGGAAGGCCGGGTAGACCGATGCGCTGCGGTTCAGGCAGACCAGCAGCGTCGGCGGCTCGTCCGTCACGCTGCACACGGCCGAGGCAGTGAAACCTGCCCGGCCCGCCGGGCCGTCGGTCGTGATGATGTTGACGGCCGCGCCGAGCCGCGCCATTGCGTTTCGGTAATCGGCCTTGGGCGGTGCCGCGACCAGGGCCTCGACGGGGACGTCGGCAGGGGCGAGGGCGTTCAACATGGATCGATGCTCCGGAAAAGCGCGCACCCGGCGCGCTGGGCGTACCGCTCAGGCGAGCTGGCAGGCGTCGTCGAAGGCCAGCCGCGGCAGGCGGCCGAAGACCTTCGAGGCGTCGCCGTGGCCGAGGTTGATGAGGAAGTTGGCAGTCCAGGTGGTGCCAGCGAAGAATTCGGCGTTGACCTGGGCCTTGTCGAAGCCGGACATCGGGCCGGCGTCCAGGCCCAGCGAGCGGGCGGCGAGGATCAGGTAGGCGGCCTGCAGCGTGCCGTTGCGGAATGCGGTCTCGTGCGCGACCTCGGCGCTGCCGGTGAACCAGCTGCGTGCGTCGGCATGCGGGAACAGCTCGGGCAGCTTGTCGTAGAAGGCCGTGTCCCAGGCGACGATCACCGTCACCGGCGCGCTCATGGTCTTGTCGAGGTTGCCGGCCGACAGCGCCGGCTTCAGGCGTTCCTTGCCTTCGGGCGTGCGCACGAAGACGAAGCGCGCGGGCGAGCAATTGGCCGAAGTCGGGCCCATCTTGACGAGGTCGTAGACCTGCTGGAGCAGTTCGTCCGAAACCGGCTCCGTAGTCCAGCCGTTGTGGCTGCGGGCTTCGGTGAAGAGGGTCGCCAGGGCGGCGGCGTCGAGTGCTTGCGTCATGCGGTTTCTCAGGGATTGCCCATCTTGGCGAGGAAGGCGAGCAGGGTGGCGTTGAAGGTGTCCGCATCCGTGACGCTGTGTGCGTGGCCGCCATGCGGGACATGGTCGAGTATCGCGGCTGGCAATTCCTCGGCGAGGCGGCGGGACATCGTCCAGGGCACCAGCACGTCGTCCTCGGCCGCGGCGACCAGCGTCGGCACGGCGATCCGGCCGAGTTGCGCGTCGACGTCGAAGGCGCGCAGCGCACCGATGCGCGCGCGCATGTTGGCTTCGCCGGGGAAGTGCGCGAACGCGTGGTCGACCTCGGCCTGCACTTCGTCCGCATGCGCGGCACACCAGTCCGCGGGGTACAGGAAGATCGGCTGCGCCTCGACATACGCGCGCGGGCCAACCGCGCCCAGCAGCGCGAGCCGCGCGTCGAAGCAGCGTGCCGAATGCGGGTTGGGCTTCGACCAGGCGTTGATCAGCACCAGTCCTGCCACGCGCGCCGGCGCGTCGAGCGCCAGCTGCAGGCCGACCAGGCCGCCCAGCGCATGGCCGATCAGTACGCACTGCGCGGTGTCGGTCGCATCGAGTACCTCGACCACGTCGCGCGCCATGTCGGCGATCGCGTAGCCGGTCTTCAGCGATTCGGGGCTGCGGCCGGTGCCGCGCTGGTCGTACGCAACCACGCGCCAGCCGGCGGCCACCAGCGCCGGGATCTGCGGCTTCCAGAAGTTCGCCGAGCCGCCCAGGCCCGAGGACAGCAGCAGGGTCGGCGCACCGGCCTTCGCCTGGCCGTGGACCTCGTGATGGATCGGCATCAGGGCTTGCCGACGTGGGCGATGGAGGCGATTTCCACCAGCGCCTCCGGCTTCACCAACCCGCACTGGATGCAGTAGCGCGCCGGCTTCACGCCCGGGAAGTACTCGGCGTAGACGGCGTTGACCTTTCCGTAGTCGGCCCAGTCCTTGATCATGATCATGTTGAAGGTCACGTCGTCCATCGTGCCGCCGGCCGTGGTGATCACGCTCTTGATGATCTCCAGCACGTGGCGCGTCTGCGCAGTCGCGTCGCCGACGTGGACCACGTTGTTGTCCTTGTCGAAGGGCAGCGTGCCCGACACGTAGACCACGCCGTCGGCCATGGTGCCTGGCACGAAGGGCGCGATCGGGGTGGTGGTCCCGGGCGGGATGATGGCTTGCTTGGGCATGGGCGTCCTCGTGAAATGGAAGGGGTCGGTCGATGTGAAGGAAGGAAGGAAAGGAATTCAGGCCGCCGTGGTTTCCGGCGTGGCGGCGGCCGGCGCTGCGGCCAGCGACGGCGCCACCGTCCGGACGAAGGCGTCGACGTTCGATACCCAGCCGAAGAAGGTCTCGACGTTGTAGACCGCCGCTTTCTGGATCGCCGCGCCGCCGAGTTCGTGCGTCGCGTCTTCCAGCATCACGGCGAAGTATTCGAGGTGGAAGGCATCGCGCAGCGTCGACTCCACGCACACGTTGGTGGCGATGCCGGTGAACACCAGGTTGCGGATGCCGCGGGTGCGCAGCGTGCTGTCGAGCGTGCTGTTGAAGAAGCCGCTGTAGCGGGTCTTGGGGATCACGATGTCGCCGGCCTGCGGCTTCATCTCGTCGATGAGCTCGTAGTCCCAGCCGCCCTTGGCCAGGAACTTCCCCTGCAGTTCGGGCTTATTGCGCATGGTCTTGAGCGCGTTCGACTTGTACCAGTTGGGCGATCCGGGGCCGCCCGCCTCGACATAGCCGGCGTCCCAGCCGTTCTGCAGGAACACCACCAGGATGCCCGAGGCGCGCGCCGCGGCAATGGCGCGGCCGATCGCCGAGATGGTGCCCTGCGCACCCGAGATGTCGAAGCCGGCCGAGTCCACATAGCCGCCGATCGAGGCGTAGGCGTTCTGCATGTCGACCACGACGAGCGCGGTCTGCGTGGCCTGCAGCGCGACCGGCTCGGGACGTGCCGGCAGCACCAGCGGGGCCGGTGCGCCGGCCGGCGTGGGCACGCCGACCGGCGTGGTGGAGGTGATGGTCGTGTTCTTGGGCATGTTCATGATCGGTCCCGGTTGGTGTTCAGGTGGTCGTGCGGTCAGGCGGCAAGCGCCTCGGCCTGCACCTGCGAAGGCACCGGCGTGTCGGCACCGGTGCGGGTCTTCATCAGGGGCTGAATGCGCTCGCCGAAGGCCTCGACGCCCTTCACGAAGTCGTCGAAGGTCAGCAGCACGCCTTCGGTGCCCGGCACCTCGGCCATCTCGTCGAGCATGCGCGCGACGTTGGCGTAGGAGCCCACCAGCGTGCCCATGTTGATGTTCACGGCCGATGTCGGATCGGCCATCTGGCGCACGTTGGTGTCGGCGCCGGACTTGGTGTCCGCGGCCGCCTGGCCGCCCAGCCAGGCGATCGCTTCCTGGTCGGCGCCGGCCTTGTAGTGTTCCCACTTGGCGCGTGCGGCCTCGTCGGTCTCGTCGGCGATCACCATCATCAGCACGTAGGTCGTGACGTGGCGGCCGGTCTTCCGCGTGGCCTCGATCAGCTTCTCGGCGGACGGCGCGAACGCCTTGGGCGTGTTCACGCCCTTGCCGAAGCAGAAGTTGTAGTCGGCGTACTTCGCCGAGAAGTCCATGCCCGCATCGCTCGATCCGGCGCAGATGACCTTCATGTCGGCCTGCGGCCGCGGGCTCAGGCGGCAGTCGTCCATCTGGAAGTGCGCGCCCTTCAGGTCGGACTTGCCGGTCGTCCACAGGTCGCGCAGCACCTGCACGTACTCGGACAGATATTCGTACCGGGTGCCGAAGAACTGGTCGCCCGGCCACATGCCCATCTGCGAATACTCCGGCCGTTGCCAGCCCGTGACCAGGTTCAGGCCGAAGCGGCCGTTCGAGATCGAGTCGATGGTCGACGTCATCCGCGCCACGATGGCGGGCGGCATCACCAGCGACGCGGCGGTGGCGAAGAGCTTGATCTTGGTGGTGACGGCGGCCAGGCCGGCCATCAGGGTGAAGGACTCGAGGTTGTGGTCCCAGAACTCGGTCTTGCCGCCGAAGCCGCGCAGCTTGATCATGGACAGCACGAAGTCCAGGCCGTAGTGCTCGGCCTTCAGCGTGATCTCCTTGTTGAGCGCAAAACTGGGCTTGTACTGCGGTGCGTTCTCCGACAGCAGCCAGCCGTTGTTGCCGATGGGGATGAAGATGCCGACGTTCATGAGGCTCACCTGGGTCTGGGTGGAAAGGGTGCCGCGCCCCTGCGGGCTGGCGCTGTGAAAGCGCTAGCAGCTAGCGTGCCAAATAGAAAATTCCTTTGATATCAATGAGTTGTGATCCATGTCATGGATTTGTTGGACCAAATGGTCCAAATTGGAACGTTTGGACCATCGCGGCCACCGCTCGCTGGTGCATCGGGCGCGTGCAAATGGTGCGCAGCGGTGGCGGCGGGCGCAAAAAAGCCCGCCGGCGTTTGCGGGCGG
>CAIQMJ010000941.1 GCA_903872875.1 uncultured Variovorax sp. | reverse complement strand
TCACCGACGACTTCTCCCGCAGCCAGCACGTCCAGGTCGATGAAGTTGCCCGCGTCATTGCGCGTGAAGTATTCATCGCCAATGTTGCGCCCCCCGGTGATCGCCCAGGCTGCATCGGCGACGAACAACTTGTTGTGCATCCGGTGGTTCAAGCGCCCAAAGAAGAATGGCGATGCCGCGAATCGAGCGAACACGCCGCCAGCCCTTAATGCGAATGGGTTGAAAAGCCGCACCTCGACGCGCTCGTGCGCAGCCAGGCAGGCCAGCAGTTCGTCCTGACCCTGTGTGTATAGATCGTCGATCAACAGGCGCACTCGAACTCCCCGCGCCGCGGCATCTCGCAAGGCCCGCATCATCTCGCGACCCGTGGAGTCGGATTGAAAGATGAAGTACTGCAGGTCCAACGACCGCGTGGCCAATCGCGCAAGCTCAAGGCGTGCCTGCAGCGCGTCCGGCCCGGAGGGCAACAAACGAAAGCCACTGCTGCCTTCTACCGCGCGTGAATCTTCTACGACTCTGGACAGCGGCGCTTGCGGTGAAGCGGCAAGTGTGTGACTGGGCGTCGCAGGTGGCGACGGGGGCAACCCCAGGCAGCCGGACAAAGCAAGCAAGGCACTCGCCATCGAAACGCGCCAAAGAGGAATCAGTCGGTTCAATATCTGTTGCTTCATGTCGAACGGTTTTGTCACGCAGATGAGGCCATATCGCGTGGCTATCGAGTAAGCCCGGGAATTTAAGCTGAATTTCTGCAAACGCGGGCCGCGTGCACTGAACGGACGCACGGCGCATCCTCGAACGCTGATACCTCCGTTTGGCTCCAGCAAGATGATGACGCGCTGTGCTTTTCCTCGCGAAGAACTGTCTTCGAGCGTCTGGGAACATGAGCAGGCGATACAACCGTCCGATCATTCCAGACCCGGGCACGACCGGCAGATGAAGTATTTGTAATCCACCTGTGCGGCCATTGACGGGTTGGATTTCTAGACTGACGACAGGGAGATCAACCGACGGCCTACCGAGCGCATCCGGGCTGTCATGGCTTTTTGGCCCGGCATGCACTCACACGGTCAAAGGAGAGTGTCATGTCGTCAAAACGTATAGGTTCAGCGCTTGCCATGGTCATTGGCGCAGTTGTTCTCGCGCCCCCGACCTACGCGGAGCCGTCCCACTTCGCGCCAACGGAAGCGGGGGTGGTCTACCACCCCGAGCATGCAGGGCCGGCCAAACCCCGAGCCCAGATCACCGCAGAACTCGAAACCGCTCAGAAGCATCCGTTCTGGACATGGGCGAGTCGCTATGGCGCCCCATGGCCTGTCGCCAAGAGCGGGCCGGGAAAGACACGCGATGAAGTTCGAAAAGAGACCCTTCAGGCGATGCGAGACGGCACCATTCCGTCCGGCGAAAGATAGTCGCAAGCGCACCTGCTGAGTAACAACTGAGGAGAGCTGCTTCCTCAGCAGGTGTCACATCGATTGCCGTGCTAGCTCGCCACGAGCCCGGAGAGTGACGCGGAGGGACTGCGGAGCGCGAGGTTGCACGCGTGTGCTATGGACTGCAACAGTCTTGCTGCCCTTGGATTGGCGGGCATTTCACCGAACCGAACGAACAGAACACACAACAGTCGCCGGATTTCGGACGAAGCAAGATCTTGCAGTTCTCGCACTCGTAGAAGAACTGGCAGGCGTCCACAGGCATCTCCTCACGCTTCGCGTGGCCGCAGTGTGGACATGTCAGCACGGACTCGAGAATAACTGCGCTGTGCACGCCTTGTCCTCGCGTCATCGGTGTGCGCTCCCGATCTCGCAGCCATTCCTACCGCATCGCCTGCGCGCTGGCGACAGAAGATCCCACAGCGATACGCCAACCATCGAGGCCAGCCCGGCGTACAACAACTCGGCGGTCCACCATTGGCCGAAGAAGAGCAGCATGGCCGCGAGCACCATCGCCGGACCGATCATGCCCATCAAGCCGCGACGCCACTGACGATGGCGATACCAGCCGACGGCATTGGCCACCAGGGCAACGCCGGCGAACAGTGGCAGCAGGGTGGTGAGAAACAGGCCTTCGTAGCCGCTGAAGATGCCAAGGCCCGCCGCGGCCCCCAGGCTTGCCAGAGCTGGAAAACATGCTGGGCACGCCGCAGCCGAGACAATGCTGCCCAAGGCGCCGGCCTTGTCGGCCATCCGTGCGATCCATTCCATCGACTGCATCCATGTCTTTCGAGGAGTTCACAATACTTCCGTAGTCAAGTACGGAGTCAAGCGGCATGGATCAACTAAGCATCGGTGTATTCGCTCAGGCCGCAGGGGTCAACGTGGAGACCATCCGGTTCTACCAACGCAAGGGTTTGCTGCCGCAGCCGGACCGGCCTCACGGAAGCATCCGGCGATACGGCCAGAAGGATGTGGCAAGAGTCCGGTTCGTGAAGTCTGCGCAGGGCCTGGGTTTTCGCCTCGACGAAGTGGCCGAATTGTTGATGCTGGAAGATGGCAAGCATTGCGGCGACGCTCGACAACTCGGGGAGCAAAGACTTGCCGATGTGCGCGCGAAGCTGGCGGACCTTCATCGTATCGAATCGGCCTTATCGACATTGATTGACGACTGCTGCACGAATGGCACAAACGTATCCTGCCCATTGATCACTGCGCTGGAAAAGTAGCCTCTGCGGGTGGCAACGGGTATCGCCGCCGAGGATCGGTGCGCGGCTTCGCTCTATCGCATCGGTCCGCGGCAATCAACTTAAGGAGCTTCGCTGTCAATTGTGCAGGGCATCCAGCAATGGGCGCGGCATGTTAAGCGGGATGCGGTGACGCTGTGGTTCGCCTATCGGCATCCAAAAACCCCCTGGCACGTAAAGGCGCTTGCCGCATTCGTCGTCGCCTACGCTCTCAGTTCGATCGACTTGATCCCGGACTTCGTTCCCGTGCTGGGGTATCTGGACGATGCGCTCTTGTTGCCCGGTCTGATCTGGCTGACGATCCGACTGCTGCCTCGGGAAGTCCTCGCTGACTGCCGCGTCACGGCGGACGAATGGATGAGCCGTGGTGAAAGCAAGCTGCGCAGTCTTTGGGGTGCTGCGCTCATCCTTGTGATTTGGGTCGGTGCTGGCGCTGTGTTGTGGCGATGGCTGCGACAAGGCTAGGCCGGTCAATGAACATGACGTTGAGCCGAAACTTGGCACGCTACTTCATGCCTCGGTTACGTGGCCGGCCGGACGCGGTCGACTCGATGGCGGGTAGTCCATGCGGCGCTTAGAGGGCAGTGCTCTCCCCGAAATCAAGAAACATCTCGCGTCGCGTGGCTTTTACTTCGGGGGCCGAACGATCAACAATCGCTTCTATGAAACGCCAGTCTGGTGATTCCTCGATCGACCGCTTGATCATGCGATTCGCGTTCAAGCGGCTTGAGCGAGTCGCTGCTTCACTGCTGCTGGTCATTGGTGCCACAGCGTTGATCGGTTGGATGGTTGTCGAGCTCTACGTCAAAGCGGTCACGGCAGATTGACCACCGCAAGCGGGTGCTTTGATTCGTTCTCTCACTTTCACGCTCCCGATGACCAGCGGGGATGATCGTCATCGATGACGTACACACAGCAGCAACCCGATTGAACGATCAATGGCAATGTCGCGTGCCAGTAGCTCGCTCCTGGTGACAACCGTTCTTGTCCGTACCGCCAGAATGAGCCCAGGATCCAACGCTCAGCAACAGAGCGATCAAGGTGACTGCGATTCTTTTCATTTCGTTCTCCTCACCCGGAAGCGGGCAAGGCCGAGTCTCAACGAGCAACAGACCTTGCCATCAGGGGTTTGCCCGGGCAGGCGCAAAGTCCGTGTCGGTCGCCAAAGAGTGATGTCGGTTTATTTCGACAGATATGTGGACCAGTTCTTCGTGAATACGCAGTTGGCGCTTGAAGTAGTCCGGATCCACGTCTTGGATGGTCGCCAGCGACACGATGCATGCGTACTTGCCCTTTCCCACCCGCCAAACGTGCAGGTCGCAGATGGTCGCCTTGACCGGGCTGACCTCGATGACTTCCTTGATTTCTGCGACGACAGGTGCATTCATCTCGGCATCGAGCAACACGCGGCCGGAATCGCGCAGCAATCCATAGGCCCAGATGGCCACCAGCCCAGCGCCCACGATACCCATGACTGGATCGAGCCAGTTCGCGCCCCACAGCTTGCCG
>CAIQMJ010000940.1 GCA_903872875.1 uncultured Variovorax sp. | reverse complement strand
CGGCGGGGCAACTGTCCTATGGCCGCAAACGCGCGCTCGAACTGGCCACCGCCCTGGCGCTGGACCCGAAGATGCTGCTGCTGGACGAACCCCTGGCCGGCATGGGTTCGGAAGAAATCGACCGCATCGCGGATCTGGTGCGCCAGATCGCCCGCGAACGGACCGTGCTCATGGTCGAACACAACCTCTCCGTGGTAGCAGCACTGGCCGACACGATCACCGTGCTGGCGCAAGGGCGCCTGCTGGCGCAAGGCAGCTATGCCGAGGTCTCGTCGAACCCCGCGGTCATCGAGGCCTACATCGGGCGTGCGCATGACTGAAACCTTGCTGGAGATCCGTGGACTCGAAGCCTGGTATGGCGAATCGCACGTGCTGCACGGCGTGAGCTTCGACGTGCCGCGCGGCCAGGTCGTGAGCCTGGTCGGCCGCAACGGCGCCGGCAAGACGACCATCATGCGTTCCATCATGGGCCTCGTGCGCAAGCGCAGCGGCTCGGTGCAGGTCAACGGGGCACAGGCCATCGCGCTGAAACCAAGGCAGATCGCGCGGCTCGGCGTGGGCTACGTTCCCGAAGAGCGCGGCATCTTCGCAAGCCTGTCGGTGCGCGAGAACCTGATGCTGCCGCTCGTCGTCCAGAAGCCGCTGATGAGCATGGACGAAATCTTCGCGCTCTTTCCCAACCTGCAGACGCGGATGTCCGCACCGGGAACCAAGCTGTCCGGCGGCGAACAGCAGATGCTCGCGATCGCGCGGGTGCTGCGAACCGGTGCGCCACTGCTGCTGCTCGACGAACCGACCGAGGGTTTGGCGCCGGTCATCATCCAGCCGATCGAAGCGAATATCGCCCGCCTGCGCGAGCGCGGCTACACGATCGTCCTGATCGAGCAGAACGTCCGCTTTGCCTGGTCGTTGACCGACCACTTCCACGTGGTCGAACAAGGCCGGGTCGTCGACAGCCTGCGCACCCGCGACGAATCACGCGAGCTTGCCGTCGCCCGGCTCAACCGGTACCTCGGAGTCTGAGCCATGGGTTTCTCGAACCTTTCCATGAACAACGTGTCGGGGCAGATCCTCCTGGGCCTGCTGAACGGCGGCTTCTATGCCCTCCTCAGCCTGGGCCTGTCGGTCATCTTCGGGCTGCTGCGCGTTGTCAACTTCGCGCATGGTGCGCTGTACGCGCTGGGCGCCTATCTCACCTGGATGCTGCTCAACTACATGGGACTGGGCTACTGGTGGGCGTTCTTCCTGGTGCCCGTGCTGGTCGGGCTGATCAGCATCGTGATCGAACGGATCCTGATCGCGCCGCTGGCGGAGTTCGACCACCTGTACGGCTTGCTCGTGACCTTCGGCATCGCCATGGTCATGCAGGGCGGGTTCCAGATCGCCTATGGCTCGGCGGGGATTCCCTACCGCGTTCCGCCCGAACTGACGGGTGGGCTGCGGCTGAGCTTCATGTTCGTGCCGACCTACCGGCTCTGGGTGCTCGCCGTGTCGATCGTGGCCTGCCTGGGCGTCTGGCTCGCCATCGAGAAGACCCGCCTCGGCGCCTATCTGCGCGCCGCCACCGAGAACCCGAACCTCAGCGGCGCCTTCGGGGTCAACGTGCCTTTCCTGGTCACCGTGACCTACGGACTCGGCGCCGCGATGGCCGGCCTGGCCGGCGTGCTCGCAGCACCGATGTATGCGGTCAACCCGACCATGGGCGTGGACCTGCTCATCGTCGTGTTCGCGATCGTCGTGGTTGGTGGCATGAGCTCCATCCTCGGTGCCGTCGCGACCAGCTTCGCGCTTGGACTGGTGGAGGCGCTCACCAAGATGCTCTACCCCGAAGCCGCAAGCCTGGCTATCTTCATCATCATGATCGCCGTGCTCATCTTTCGACCTTTCGGCCTGTTCGGGAGGCACCCATGAGCGACATCGATGTGCGCACCGCGGCCCAGGCACGGCGGCAGCGAAGGGCGCTGCTGGCGCAATTCGCGCTGCTGGCCGTGGTGCTCGTGGTGGCGCCGTTCCTTGCCTATCCCGTGTTCGTGATGAAGGTGATCTGCTTCGCGATCTTCGCGTCGTCGGTGAGCCTGCTGCTCGGTCATGGCGGACTGCTCTCGTTCGGTCATGCGGCCTATTACGGCGTCGCCGGCTACACGACGGGCTACCTGGCCGCGCGCCTGGGCTTCCCGACCGAGGTCGCGTTCCTGGGCGGTGTGGGCGCCTCGATCCTGCTCGGCGCCGTGTTCGGCGCGATCGCGGTGCAGCGGCTGGGCCTGTACTTCGCCATGATCACGCTGGCGCTGGCACAGGTCGTCTACTTTCTGGCGGTGCAGAACCCGAGCATCACCGGCGGCGAGAACGGGCTGCAACCGATTCCCCGCGGCGTCATCTTCGGGTTCATCGACCTGAACGGCACCATATCGCTCTACGTGTTCTGCTCGGTTGTTCTCATGCTGATCTTGCTGTTCGTCTACCGGGTGACAACCTCGCCCTTCGGCCGCGTGCTGCGCGCCATCCGCGACAACGAACCCCGCGCCAGGACCCTGGGCTACAGCGCGCAACGCTACAAGCTGCTGGCCTTCGTCATCGCTTCGGGCATTGCCGGCGTCGCCGGTTCGCTCAAGGCACTGGTGATGCAGGTCGTGACCCTGGGCGACGTGCATCTGTCGACCTCGGCCGAACCGATCTTGATGATGCTGGTCGGCGGCATCGGCAGCCTGTTCGGGCCGGTCATCGGGGCCGCCGTCGTCGTCTCGACGCAGTACTTTCTTGCGCCCTTCGGCGCCTGGGTGACGGTGATCCAGGGACTCATCTTCATCGCCTGCGTGATGCTGTTCAAACAGGGCGTCACGGGACTTATGCGCAAGTGGTTCGAGCGCGCCCGCTAGCTCCCGACAGCAGCCCATGGCGCCAGCCCGTCCGCCCTTCATTGAATCGTGAGAGGAAGCACCCCATGAAAGACAGCATCCACAAGCCATTGCAAGGAACGCCCGCGGACCGCATGCAGGCGGAGCGCTGGCTCGCCGCATTTAACGTCGCAATGCGCTCGGGTGACCAGGCCGCGGCGCGCGCGCTCTTCGTCGGCGACGCCTATTGGCGCGATGTGCTGGCCCATCAATGGGACTACCGATCGCTCACCGGCCCCGGCGAGTTCATTGCACCGCTCTTCGCCGAAGGCAACGCACGTGGCGTGCGCGACTTCGCCCTCGACGAGCGCTACACCGAGCCCATGCGGCAGGCGCGCTCCGGCCGCGACGTGATCGAGGCGATCTTCAAGTTCTCGACGGATCTCGGCGCGGGCAACGGCATCCTGCGCCTGCAGGAAGCGCCGGCCGGATCGGGCCAATGGCGCGCCTGGGGCTTCATGACCTCGCTGCAGGAACTGGCGAACCATCCCGAACGCATCAACGGCCGTCGCCCGGTGCGGGTCGAACTCGGAGAGTCCGGCGAGAACTGGTCGGACCAGTTGCGCCAGGACGCGCGCTTCGTGGACGAGGAGCCGGAAGTGCTGGTCGTCGGCGCCGGCCACTCCGGCGTGATGATCGCCGCGCGGCTTCGCGCCATGGGGGCCAGGGTGCTGACCATCGAGTCGCTGCCGCGGGTCGGCGATGTGTGGCGCAACCGCTATCACACGCTGCAGCTGCACAACGAGATCTATTCGATCGACTTCCCCTACATGCGGTATCCGGAATCGTGGCCGGTCTTCCTGCCCAAGGACATGTATGCCGACTGGATCGAGTTCTACGCGCGCGCGATGGAACTGCCCATCTGGACGTCGACCCGCTTCGAAGGCGCCGAACGCGACGAAGCGCAAGGGCGCTGGGTCGCACGCCTGCGGATGGCCGATGGCACCGCGCGCGTCGTCCGACCTCGCCACGTGGTCATGGCGTCGGGCGGCGTCTCGGGCCGCAAGTCCTATCCGAAGCTGCCGGGGCTCGACAGCTTTGCCGGGGCGGTCGCGCATTCGGCGGACGTGCAACCCAACGAGAGCTTCAGCGGCAAGAAGGCGATCGTCGTGGGCACCAGCACCAGCGGCCACGACATCGCCCGCGAGCTCACCGAGCGCGGCTGCCAGGTGACGATGGTGCAGCGCAGCCCGACGGTCGTCGTCAACATCGACCCGGCCAACCTGATCTACAACACCTACAAGGAAGGCCGCTCGATCGACGAGATCGACGTGGTCACGATCGCCAACAACTTCGATGCGACGCTCCAGTCCTACCGCCTGTTCACCGACAAGGTCGAACAGCTGGACCGCGAGTTGATCGATGGCCTGCACGAGATCGGCTTCCGGACGGACCGCGGCTATCTCGGCGGCGGCTACTTCGCCAACTACCTGCACCGCGGGGGCGGCTACTACCTCAACGTCGGCGCGTCGGAACTCCTGCTCAACGGCCGCATTCGCCTGATCCAGCACACCGAGATCGAACGCTATGAAGCGCGCGGTGCCCGTCTGAAGGACGGCTCGCTGCTGGAAGCCGATGTGGTCGTGCTGGCCACCGGCTACCTGAACCAGGAAGCCGACCTGCACGATTACTTCGGGCCCGAGATCGCCACGCGGGTCGGCAAGGTCTGGGGCTGGGACGAAGGCGGCGAACTGCGGCGCGCCTGGCGGCCGACCGGGCAGCATGGGCTGTGGCTGCAGCTCGGCGGCGTGCCGCAGAGCCGCACCTATTCCAGGTTCCTCGCCATCCAGATCGTTGCCGAGCTGCGGGGCATCAAGCAGCCCGGCTGAGCCCGGCCTGAATCTTTTCGATCACTGCCCGGGCGCGCGGTCGTCTGCCGCCCTGGCGTGTGTGCGCATCCTTCTTCCTTCGCTTCCACGACCCATTG
>CAIQMJ010000939.1 GCA_903872875.1 uncultured Variovorax sp. | reverse complement strand
CTATCCGTTCGGACTCATACCTTATGGGTTCACCGATAAAAATTCTGACTGGCGATGCACGTGGCGTCATCGTTCAAATCCTCCTAGCTATGGCACTACGTCGCTCGCTATCCGCGCGGGACTCGACCGGCCCACTGTCAATCCATGTAGCTTGAATGCCCGAACCAGATTCTCGGCGTTTCGTGTATATTGACCATCGGGAAGCAGCCCTGCCGTTCGCGCCTCCAGTAGGTACGGTGAATCTGCTCAAAGACACTTTCGACACTTGGTTGATCCTTCCGGTGCCGGCGTAACGCGAACAACGCCCTCTACGTGCCCAGGTTTGGAGCAATCATGAATCATTCGTTCGATCCCTTCCTGCCGAGGCCGAGTTCCGCTGGCGCTTCAGCACTCAAGCTGGAGGCGGCACGTCTTCAGGACGCTGCGCGCGCGAAGGGCACAAAGCTATCCCGAAGCGCGGCTCTCGAAGCAGTTGCGAAGCTGCGTGGGTACAAAGACTGGAACGCAGCTGCGGCGGCGGTTACTGCTGCTGACGCTGACCGGTCTACCGATGCGCCTTGGCTGAATATCGACGCGAAGATCCCTTCCCTTCCTATGCGGATCGTGCGTGCCGGTGACCCCGGTTATGCTGCAGTGCGTGAGGTGATGCGCTGGGCTCAACAGATGGATGCTATCGCCGACAAGGTGGCCGACGAAGATCGCGCTTCCATGCTGGAGCTAGTAGGTGGCGATGTGCCCTACGTTTTTGTCCAGGATAGCCATCGCTGGCCCGACCGTCTCTATCGGCTCTGCGATAGGGGCTATGAGCCGTTCGCGAACATCGCTTTAACGCGCGAACAGCTCGTAGAGATCGGTGCTGTAGAGTGGTGTGACTTCTGCGGGTCGCACTCCGGTTCCGACATGGTTTCTGTCGTCCACGATGAAGTGCGACACACTCGGGATCGCACAAGGTTGAAGCAAGTTGCCCGATTGCTTGGATTGATTGCGACACTCGCAGATCAGCTGCAGCGGCAGGGTGGGAAGTAAAGGCGATTCGGTTGGCCGTTTTGAGCGGGTCGAGCCGGCCAACGGATCAGCAGCGCCGAAGTATCCGTGGCCTTCATTTCATTGCCTTGAGGAGTCCGCCAGGGCGTACCTTGCGGATGGAGATGCAGACGATGCTGCGAGACTTTCCGGCCACTACAGTGGACGGACAGTGAGGGTCAAGGCGGATTTCTACGCGTCGTGACGGCGTCAAGCGCGCCAGGAAACCTTGACTTCAATGAATTCGAGGGGAGGACCGGAGCATGGGCAAAAAGTCTAGACAGAAGCGCGAGCGCCGAGCAGCGGCACCGGGACGTGCGGACGCGTCAACCAAGGCACCGGCCGCAGGTGCCCGCCTGCTAGAGATTGAGGCGTTTCGCCAACTTACTGAGCGGGACCAAGCGTTCGAGCGTGCATTCGAAGCGAAAGTCGCCGCCACCCGGGAAGTCCTGCAACGCTACCGGCGCATGGATGTCGCCAAGGCGCTGTGTATTTCCGATCTGTGGCCAGCCAATGTCGCCAGCGGCGTCAAGCATGTGTTCGCGCTGGCGATGTTAGTCGGCCTGAAGGAGGACGCTGTCGACAGCCAAGCCATCTCCAGCCACGGGGAGTTCGAAACGTTTCTCAAGGCTCTGATCACCGCCTGGCCAGAGTTCCCGATGCTGGAGGACTTTTCTCCCGAAGCCGATTGGGGCCAGACGCGCGTGCCCTTGGACGATCGTCTCGCGCCGGTGTTCTACGGCAGTTCCATCGAGCGTATCCCAGACTTCGTGGCGGCCTATCGGATCACCTATGCGGACAACCCCGCGGCACTGCACGACATGGATCTGGCGATCGCCCTGCAGGAGACCATCATCGAAGGAATGTCTGGGCTGCGTGATGCGGTCCTCCCAGAACCGGCAGCGGGACACGTCGAAGTCCCACCCGAAGACTTCTGGAACGAGGGCATGGCCGCCCTCGCCAACCTGCACGCCCAGCTAGCGCCTCGACTGGCCACGCTCAGCGACGGCCTGCAGCTGACGATGGGGGCATTCACAGCGCCGCTCAAATACCACAGCTTCGGCGATGCCGTCCTCACCGGCAGCGCCTTGCCCTTCGTGGCTGTCACCGACGGGGAGAGCTGGATCCCGCTGTCGGTGCGCAACATTCCGGCCGTGCTGATCGACCATTGGGCGAGCCGAGCGGGTGATGTCGTTCCTGAGGTCACTCACACGGCGCTGGCACGCTTCGTCTCAGAGCGCTTCCGGTCGGTCCATGCCGGGCCGATGACGCCGATGGTGGGGCAAATCATTTTCCGGGAATTGCCCGTGAGCTGCCTGATCAGCAGTGCAGACGGCATCTATTTGGTCTGCGCCTGCGATCACGCGGGCCTGGAGGAGACGGGTCGGCAGGCCGAACGGGTGCATCAGGCACTGCGTGCCGGCGGGCCGCTCTTCATGCTGCTGCCGCAGCGGCAGGTGCTTGCCCTCAGGAACGAAGAGAACGAGGGGCCCGGCGCGGACGATATTCGGATTCTGGTTGTCACCACGCAGTCGGGAACCGCCACCGGAATGATCGAACCACCTCCCCGACCGACGCGCTGCCTGCCCCTTGCCGATTTCGTGACGATCTTTGACAGCCTCCAGGATGTAGCGGAGCTCGAGCGCTTCTGGGCGTTCGCCGACGCGCAACGGGGAATGCTGTCAGCAATGTCCGGCGGTCCAGCTGACCTGTTCGCGTCGTTTCGGGACACCCATGGCGTCCTGGTCGACGGTGCAATGCGGCCCACCATGCTGATGCTGGACACGCACTGGGGCACCAGCTGGCGCTTCCGGCAACTGGTGGAGTTCTGGGCTCAAGCGCCGAGGTTCTTCCCGGACAGGACGCTGGGATGGAAGCCCGGCGTCAACAACGACCGCGTGTTGCGGTTGGCCTCCCGGCGCGCGCCCTCGGCGGCGTATTCGGTCCAGGTCGGGGGCTGCACCGTCCAAGTGCTGTTCGACCTGCGGGGCATGCAGGTCGAGGATGCCCGCATGCTGGACATGTTCGCGCAAGTCGTCACCGACGCTCTGGCCGAGGCGAGCTCTCAGATCGCCGGCGCGCCGCTGCTCCAGGTGCCGCATTTGGTGCTTACCTGCGTTCCTGCGCCGGACGCCCTTATTGCGGTGGACCAGCCGCCCGCCCCACTTTCGAAATTCGTTAGGGTCGTGGCGTCGGCTCACGGGTCGGCCGCGCGGCAGCGCCTGGAGATCAACGTGCTCGCCGTTCAGGCCGGGCTTAACGGCGCCACTGACAGCGCTTTCGAGACGCGCTGCCTGACCGAATCACTCGAGGCGTGCCATGCCGCGGCCGGCGAAGCCCTGCCGCAGGGCTTGCTGGACGCGCTGGCCGCCGCGCCGCCGCGCCTGGCCCGCTACCACCTCCAGGTCGTCCAGCGAATGGTCGATGTTCCCGATCACGTGGAAGCCATTGCTCCGTCGCCCACGCAGTACAAGGAGGCCCGCAAGGACCTGGCGTTCGCCATGGAGCGCGCCGGCGTGGCGCCAGGCCGCTACGAGCTGACCGAGGCCAAGCCAAAGATTGACGCGGGCCGCCGCGGCCTGCAGCAGGTGATCGAGGCGCGGCTGGCCGCACTGGACCGGCGGGTACTGGCACGTGCCTGCATAGAGCAGCATGATGCCACCCTGACCGAAGAGCGCGTCAAGCTCCAGCGCGTGCGCCAGAGTCTTGCTCACGCCGTGGACTACGACCGGACCGAGGCCATCGCTGAAGCACGCCGCCAGTTTGGTGCCCTGGGCCGGAACTACCGGTTCCTGCTGGAGAAGGCGCTCAGCACCTCTGGTGCCTCGGGCACTGGTCCTTTGACGGACACGGTGCTACGGGATCTGGTCGGACTGATCGACTGGTACATGGTGCTGGCCAATGCCAGCGACGTACTGCACAACGGCGTCGACGTGGGTGGCATGGAGATCAACGACGCTTTCGTTCCGGAAGTCTTCTTCGCGGCCGACTCCGCAGAGAAGGAGGCGGCCTTTGCCCGCGCTTACGCGCAGTCCCGCCTGGGCATCGATGAGAAAGAAGCCGATGCGGTGCAGGGTGCAAGCGCGGCGCTGCTGGCCGACGAGCGCTTTCGCACGGCATTCCGTCAAGACACGGGCTTCGAGCTCGGCAACCTGCTGCGGGCACTTTCCATCCTGGCACTTGCCTTCACCCACGGGCTGGGGGATGAGCTGGCGCTGTCGTACACCGCTACCGCAAATCGGCTGGCGGAGACGTTCGTCGAGCACATCGATGGGCTGCAGCCCGCCGAGGCGGTTGCCATCATTGGTTTTCTCACGTTGTCCCCCTCGGGAATCCGGCGCTTGGCGGGCCGCGACGTCGACGAAGGCGAGGTGCCCTACTGGGAGCACAACAAGCGGGTACACCGGTACGCCATCCGCCCGCTGGTGGCTGAGGCGGACGGATTGCGATGGGGCGCTGAGCACGCCAGCCGCGCCCTGCTGATCTGGAACGCTGCCGTGCGCGACGGCTACCTGCCAGCGGACTTTCGATGGCCTAAGGTCGCGCGCTTCGTGCGCCAAGTCAAGGAAGATATCGAGAGTCGGCTTGAGGTTCGAACCGAAGAGGTGTTCCGGCGCCACACCTCGCATGTCGCGCGCGGCGTCGACTTCTTCCGCAAGTTTGCCAACGAAGGCTTCGAGGACGCGGGTGACTTCGATTGCCTGGCTTGGTGGCCGGCGCAGAATTGCCTGGTGTATGTGGAATGCAAGTACAACCAGCCGGCGTACGCCATTAAGGATAGTCGGCGCCTTCGCGACCGCATCTACGGACAAAGCGAAAGCGACTCCGATGGCCAGTTCAGCCATATTGAGATCGGAAGAGCGTCGTGTAG
>CAIQMJ010000938.1 GCA_903872875.1 uncultured Variovorax sp. | reverse complement strand
GCCAACTGTTCCCGGAGAGCGTGCTCGGCGCCGATGCACCGGCCGCGAGCGAGGCCGGCACCACGATCAGCGACGAGGGCGACGTGCGCGTCTGGACGCTCGACGGTGAAGTGCTGATCGCCAGCATCCATTCGAAGATGAACGCCATCAGCCCGGACGTGGCGGAAGCGCTGGGCGCGGCCGTCGAGCTGGCCGAAGCCGAATACAAGGGCCTGGTGATCTGGTCGCCGGATGACAAGTTCTCGGTCGGCGCCGACCTGCAGGCGATGCTGCCGGCCTTCGTGGTCGCCGGCATCGGCGCGGTCGAGGGCGCGGAAGAAGAGCTGCAGAACGTGATGCTCAAGATCCGCTACGCCAGCGTGCCGGTGGTCTCCGCCATCCGCGGCCTGGCGCTGGGCGGCGGCTGCGAGCTGGCCGTGTACTCGGCGAAGCGCGTGGCCGCGATGGAAAGCTACATCGGCCTGGTGGAAGTCGGCGTCGGGCTGGTGCCGGGCGCGGGCGGCCTGACCTACATCGCACGCCGCGCAGCAGAGAACGCCGCCGCGTCGACCGGCACCGACCTGCTGCCCTTCCTCACCGAAGGCTTCACCGCCGCGGCGATGGCCAAGGTCGGCACCGGTGCGCTGGATTCGAAGAAGCTGGGCTACCTGCTCGACAGCGACGTGATCGTGCCGAACAAGGACGAGCTGCTCTACGTCGCGTTGCAGCAGGCCAGGGCGATGGCCGACGCCGGCTACCGCGCCCCGCTGCGCCGCACCTTCCGCGTGGCCGGCCGCAGTGGCGCCGCGACGATCAAGGGCCAGCTGGTGAACATGCGCGACGGCGGCTTCATCAGCGCGCACGACTTCCACATCGCCAGCCTGATCGCCGGCGTGGTGACCGGCGGCGACGTGGACGCCGGCTCGCTGGTCACCGAGGAATACCTGATGACGCTGGAGCGCAAGGCCTTCTGCTCGCTGATCCTGCATCCGAAGACGCAGGAACGGATCATGGGGATGCTGAGCACCGGGAAGCCTGTGCGCAATTAGCCCACCCCCCAGCCCAGTCTCCGCGCACTTCGTGTCGCTACGCCAACCCCCTTCGAGGGGGCAACACCGGCGGTCCGGCAAGGCCGGTTCCGCGGTGTTCCCCGAACAGAGAAAGCCCTTCAGGAGCTATCCATGAAACAAGTCCAGGATGCCTACATCGTCTCCGCCACGCGCACGCCCATCGGCAAGTCGCACCGCGGTTTCTTCCGCAACTATCGGCCGGACGACCTGCTGGCCACCACGCTCAAGGCCGCGCTGGCCGCGGTGCCCGGGCTCGACCCGCGCGCCATCGAGGACATCATCTGCGGCTGCGCGATTCCCGAGAGCGCGCAGGGCCTGAACGTCGCGCGCATCGGCGCGGTGCTGGCCGGCCTGCCGACCAGCGTGGGCGGCATCACCGTCAACCGCTTCTGCGCGTCGGGCCTGTCCGCGGTGCAGATGGCGGCCGACCGCATCCGCGTCGGCGAGGCCGACGTGATGATCGCGGCTGGCGTCGAGAGCATGAGCATGGTGCCGATGATGGGCAACTCGCCCTCGCTGTCGCCCTCGATCTTCGAGCGCGAAGGCGATGTCGGCATCGCCTACGGCATGGGCCTCACGGCCGAGAAGGTCGCGCAGCAGTGGAAGGTGAGCCGCGACGCGCAGGACGCGTTCGCGCTGGCCTCGCACCAGAAGGCGCTGGCGGCGCAGCAGGCCGGCGAGTTCGCCGACGAAATCACTTCGATCGAGGTGACCGACCGCACGCCCGACCTCGCGACCGGCGAGTCGATCGCGAAGACACGCACCGTGAGCCTCGACGAAGGCGCGCGGCCCGACACCAGCATCGAAGGCCTCGCCAGGCTGCGCACGGTGTTCGCGGCGCGCGGCACCGTGACGGCCGGCAACAGCTCGCAGACGTCCGACGGAGCAGGTGCGCTGATCCTCGCGAGCGAAAAAGCCTGCAAGCAGTACGACCTGACCCCGCTGGCGCGCTTC
>CAIQMJ010000937.1 GCA_903872875.1 uncultured Variovorax sp. | reverse complement strand
TCGAGATCGATGCGGCCGCGCAGCACACCGTGCAGCTGCGGCCCGCCGTGGTCGCGCCGGCGCCGCGGAGCGAGGCGCGCGCCGACCTGGACATCGTGTTCGATCTCGCCGTGCGGCTGGGCCATGGCGACCTCTTCTTCGGCGGCGATGTCGAGCGCGGCTGGAACCATGCGCTGGCACCGCTGGGCCTGTCGGTGGCGGTGCTGCGTGCGCTGCCGCAAGGCCTGGCGCGGTTGCCCTTCGTGCAGCGTCCGCGCCAGTACGCCGAACCGGCTGCGGATGGCGGCATGCGCGGCGTGCGCGGCTTTGCGACTCCGAGCCGACGCGTCGAGATCCACGCATCGCACTTCGCCGCGCACGGCATACCGCCGGTGCCGGAGGTCGTCGCGCCGCGGGCGCGCTTCGACATCGGCACCCAGGCGTCGACCGAGGCATGGCCGCTCACGCTGTGCTGCGCCAAGAGCGGCTACTACTGCCAGAGCCAGCACCGCGGCCTCGCGACCCTGCGTGCGCGCGAGCCCGAGCCACAGGCGCGCCTTCATCCGGCGCTCGCCGACGCGCGCGGCATCGCGCCCGGCGACGCGTTCGAGGTGCACACCGCCCGCGGCGCGGCCCGCTTCCGGGCCGTGCTGGACGACGACCTCGCGCAGGACGTGGTGGTCGCCAGCTTCGGCTGGTGGCAGGCCTGCGAGGACCTGGGCCTCGGGCCGGTCGATCCGCTCGGGCCGGGCCACAGCAACATGAACGCACTCGTCGATGCCGCGGTGGCGGACGGCCCGTCGGGCTCCGTGCCGTTGCGCTCATATCCCTGCGACGTGCGTGCGGTCCCGGGCGTGCGGCGCTGGCGCGGCTGGAAGACGCTGGCGCTGCGATGGCTCTCGCGCCCGGCCGAAGGCGTGATCGAACTCGCGCTGACGGCGCCCGATGGCGCACTGCTGCCCGATCACCGGCCGGGCCAGCATGTCCGCCTGGCGTTCGACCTGCCCGGGCTCGCGCGCACGGAGCGCTTCTATTCGCTGATCCATGGTGCGAATGCCGCAGGCCATCCTGCGTGGCGGATCGCCGTGCGGCGTGGTGCTGCGTTGTCCGATGGATTGCATCGCCATTTCGAGGCGCAGCCCGACGCCGTGCTGACCGTGCAGGCGCAGCCGCCGGACGGTCGCTTCCTGCTGCCGCTCGCGCCGGCGCGGCCGACCGTGCTGGTCGCCACGGGCATCGGCATCACGCCCTTCCTGTCGATGCTCGAAACCATGGCTGCCGACCAGCCGTCGGCGTCGACATCGCCACCCATGCTGCTGCTCTACGGCAACCGCGGTGCGGGCCAGCATGCGTTCGCCTCGCGGCTCGCTGCACTGGCCCGCGCGCTGCCCGCGTTGACCATCATCGACCGCTACAGCCGCAGAGGTGCCACGCCGTCCGACGGCACGGGTCGCGTCGGCGTCCACGACATCGGCGCGGCGTGGTTCGAGGCCGATGCACGCTTCTACCTGTGCGGCTCGCCGGCGATGCTGCACGAGTTTCGCGACGGCCTGCGCGCGCGCGGCGTGCCGCCCTCCGCGATCTTCAGTGAGAGCTTCGAGGCCGCGGCGCCGCCACCGACCAGCGGCGGGCGCTTCGACATTCACTTCCTGCGCAGCGGCCGCCGTGCGGTGTGGGACGGCAGCGACCGCAGCCTGCTCGCGATGGCGGATCGGCTCGGCATCCCGGCCGCTGGCGGATGCCGCGTCGGCCAATGCGAGAGTTGCCGCGTCGGCCTGCGCGCCGGGCGCGTCCACCACTTCGCAGCCACCGCCGTCGCGGAGGAGGGCGACTGCCTGGCCTGCATCGCCGTGCCGGCCAGCCATCTGGAGATCGATCTGTGAACGCCATCGACACAACCGCCGCGCCGCGGCGCTTCGCACTCATCGGCCATGGCCGGATCGGCGCGCCGGTCGTGCAGGCCTGGCGCGACGGCGCCCTCGAAGGTTGGACGCTGGCGGCTGTGCTGGTGCGCCAGGCGCCTGTCCATGCCGAGCCGTGGATCACGACGAACATCGATGTCTTCCTGGCGAGCGCGCCCGACCTGATCGTCGAGGCCGCCGGCCCCGCCGCGCTGGCGGCGCATGCCGTGGCGGCGCTCGCGGCCGCGGACCTCTGGACCGTGAGTGCCGCTGCGCTGGCCGATACCGAACTGGCCGCGCGCATCGCGCAACAGGCCCGCCTGCATGGCCACCGGCTGCGCGTGCTGGCCGGTGCGATTGCCGGGTTGGATGGCGTGGCGATGTCGAGTGTCGATCCGGACGTTGCGCTCGATCTGGAGATCGAGCTGCCGCCAGACGCCGCGCAGCCGGCCGGCGAGCGCTTCCGGGGCAGTGTGCGCGACGCGGCGGCCCTGTTTCCGAACAGCGTGAACGTGGCGGCTGCCGCTGCCCTGGCGGGGCCGGGGCTGGACGCCACGCGCATCCGCGTGAGCCATCCCGGAGAGGTCGCGCGCAACCGCCTTGCGCTGACGGCCGAAAGCCGCTTCGGCACCGTGCGCGCGGAGACGCTGCCGCGCGTCGGCCCAGGCATCCATCCGGTGGCGGCGTCCATCATTGCCGCGTTGCGGCAGCAACTGCGCACGATCTGGGTCGGTTGAGCGTCGCCCTCTAAAGGGGCATGCCGTCCCATCGCGCACCAATGTGCGGCGCCTCGATCCATTTTCAAATGTCTCATTGACAGAACATTCGAAGTAGCAAAACATCGGCCGCATGTCGCAGATGCCTTTGCCGAAATACCACCAGATCTACCTGGTGTTGCGCGAGCAACTCGACGAAGGCCGTTTCGCCGACGGGCTGCCCGGCGAGCTGGCGCTGATGGCCGAGTTCGGCGTGGCGCGAGTGACCGTGCGCCGCGCGCTCGAGCGCCTGGCCGCCGAAGGCCTCATCTCGCGCAACCCGGGCCGCCGCACGCGGGCGTTGCCACCGCCGGCCGCCAACGATGCGCGAGGTACCGACGGCATGTCGCGCGCCAACCTGCGCGGGCTGCTCGAGAACCTGGTGACGATGGGCCTGCACACCTCGGTCAAGGTGATCGACGTGGCCACCATCACCGCGTCCACGCAGGTCGCCGACGCGCTGCAGCTGCAGCTCGGCGATCCGGTCCAGAAGGCGGTGCGCGTGCGTTCCACCCGTGAAGGTCCGCTGTCCCACATCACGACCTATGTGCCCGCCGGCATCGCGCGGCGCTTCGGCCGCCGCGAGCTCGCGAAGAAGCCGATCCTCGTGCTGCTGGAGGAGTCGGGCGTGAAGGTCGGCCGCGCGCACCAGACCATCTCTGCGCGCCTGGCCGACAACGTGCTCGCGCAGCACCTCGAAGTCTCGGTCGGCTCCGCGCTGCTCGCGGTGCGCCGGCTGATCTACGACGACGCCGACAGGCCCGTGCAGTGGCTGCACGGCCTCTACCGGCCCGACCGATACACCTACGAGATGCAACTGTCCCGCGTGGGCGGCATCGACGCCAAGGTGTGGGTCAGCAATGACGTGTCAGCCCAGTTCAACTGAAAGAAGGAAAGCCCCATGCAGAATCGCCGCCGCTTCGTATCGCAGTCCGCTGCGATGGCCACCGCCATCGCCTTTCCGCTCGTGTCGGGTGCGCAGCCCAAGACCATCAAGGTCGGCGTGCTGCATCCGGTGACCGGCGCCCTGGCCTACTCCGGCCAGCAGTGCCGGCTCGGCGCGCAGATGGCCATCGAGGACATCAACAAGGCGGGCGGCATCAAGTCGCTCGGCGGCGCCAAGCTCGAGGCGTTGCTGGGCGACGCGCAGTCGCAGCCGCAGGCCGGCGCGGCCGAGGTCGAGAAGATGAACGAGGCCGGCGTGTCGGCCATCGTCGGCGCCTTCGCCTCGGCGATCTGCCTGGCGACCACGCAGGCCGCAGCCAAGTACAACCTGCCGCATGTTGTCGACGTCGGCGTGGCCGACCAGATCGTCGAGCGCGGCCTGAAGAACACCTTCCGCTTCGGCCCCGGCTACAAGAAGTCGACCGAGGTCGCGATGGCCAACCTGCTGGTGCTGAACAAGGCGGCAGGCAATCCGGCCAAGACCGTGATGATCATCCACGAGGAGTCGCTGTTCGGCGCGGGCACGGCGCAGCTGCTGTCGCGCGAGCTGCCGGGCTACGGCTTCGATGTGAAGGAAGTGGTGAAGCACGCGAACCCGACGCGCGACTTCAACAACATCGTGCTGCGCATGAAGTCGATCAACCCCGACATCGTGATCCCGGCCAACTACTACAACGAATACGCGCTGCTGGTGCGCACCATGCAGCAGCAGAAGGTGCAGCCCAAGGCGATCTTCTCGGTGCTCGGCGGTGCCGCATCGAGCTACAAGTTCGTGAAGGAATTCCCGGATGCGGCCAACGGCATCATCGACTGCAACCACTGGTTCAACCCGAAGGACAAGCGCGCGCAGGATCTGCGCAAGCGGGTCGAGGCGCAAGGCCAGTTCTTCAGCTACGAGGTCTTCATGACCTATACCGCCATGACAGTGCTGGCCGATGCGATCGAGCGCGCCAAGTCGACCGACCGCGCCGCCATCATCGATGCGCTGGAGAAGAGCACCTTCTCGAATCACATCATGCCGTACGGCCCGACCAAGTTCGTCAACGGCCAGAACGAGGGCGCGCAGCCGCTGATGACGCAGGTCGTGAAGAACGACATCAAGGTGATCATCCCGCGCGACTACCGCGAAGTGGAACCGCTGTTCCCGCTGAAGGCCTGAACGGGACAAGCGACGCCGGATGTTCGACTTCAGCATTCTCTTTCCCTCGCTGCTCAACGGGCTCACGACCGGCGCGGTCTACGCCCTGATCGCGCTCGGGCTCACGCTGATCTACGGCGTCCTGCACATCATCAACTTCGCGCACGGTGCCAGCCTGATGCTGGCGCTGTACGCCGTCTACTTCCTGAAGGACCGACTGGGCATCGATCCGTACCTCGCGCTGCCGGTCGTCGTGGCCGGCATGTTCGCGCTCGGCTACGGCCTGCAGCGCGTCGTGATCAACCGCGCCGGCCACGGCAAGGACGAGAACATCCTGCTGGCCACGCTCGGCATCTCGATCGTGATGGAGAACCTCGCGCTGCTGTTCTTCAAGTCCGACACCCGCAACATCGACACCGCCTACTCGCTCAGCACGGTCGCCATCGGGCCCGCCATGATCGCGGTGCCCAAGCTGGTGGCCTTCGCGGGCGCGCTGGTGGTGTCGGGGCTGTTGTTCTGGATCATGGGCCGCACCGACCTCGGACGCGCGATCCGCGCGGTGGCCAAGGAGAAGGAAGGCGCCAAGCTGATGGGCATCGACGTCGACCACGTCTATGCGATGAGCTTCGGCATCGGCCTGGCCTGCCTCGGCGCGGCTGCGTGCTTTCTGCTGCCGGCCTATTACGTCAATCCGCAAGTGGGCGGCGGCTTCGTGCTGGTGGCCTTCACCATCGTCGTGCTCGGCGGCATGGGCAGCTTCGTCGGCGCGCTGATCGGCGGCTTCCTGGTGGGCGTGATCGAGTCGCTCGGCGGGCTCTACCTGGGCGACTCGCTCGGGCAGCTCGGCATCTTCGCGATCTTCATCGCGGTCGTGCTGTTCCGCCCGCAAGGCATGTTCGGAGCCAAGGCATGAGCGGCACTTCCTCATCTGGCGGGCGCCAGCTCGCGGGCATCGCGCTGTTCGCCGTGCTGGTGGCCTGCGTGCCGCTCGTGACCAAGTCCGGCGTCGCGCTCAACTTCGTGATGATGGCGCTCTACGCCACCCTGATTGCGCAGGCCTGGAACATCCTCGGCGGCTTCGGCGGCCAGTTCTCGTTCGGCCACGCGCTGTTCTTCGGTACCGGTGCCTACGTCCAGGCGATCGCGCAACTGCAGGGCGGCATCAATCCGTGGGCCGCGCTGCCGCTGGCGGTTGCCGGTGCGGCGGTGGTCGGGCTGTTCGTCGGCGGACTGAGCTTCCGCTACGGGCTGAAGGGCTCGTACTTCGCGCTCGTCACGCTGGCCTTTGCCGAGGTCTTCCGCATCGTGGCGGTGTCGGTGCCCTTCACGGGCGGCGGCGTCGGGCTGATGGTGCCGCTGCGCGAGTCGGTCGCGAACATGCAGTTCGCATCGCGCGCGGGCTACCTGTGGGTCGTGCTGGGCTTCGTCGTGGCGGCGCTGCTCGTGACCTGGTGGCTGCGCAACGGCCGCTTCGGAGCCTACCTGCAGGCGGTGCGCGACAACGAGGACGCGGCGCGTGCCGTCGGCGTCAACCCGTTCCGCGTCAAGCTCGCAGCCATCTGCCTGTCGGCCGCCTTCATGGGCGCGGCGGGTGCGTTCTACGTGCAGGTGTTCCAGTACATCGATCCGGGCATCGCCTATGGCTCCGTGACCTCGGTCGAGGCGCTGGTCGCTGCCATCGTCGGCGGCATGGGCACGCTGTGGGGGCCGGTGCTCGGCGCGGTCGTGCTGCACGTGCTGGCCGACTTCACGCGCAACCTGTTCGGCGAACTGCCGGGCATCAACATGGTGATCTATGGCGTGGTGCTGGTGCTGATCGTCATCTTCCTGCCGCGCGGCATCGCGGGCATCGGGCAGTCGGTGCGGCAGCTCTGGTCCGCACAGGGCGCGAAGGGAAAGAGCCATGACTGAGGCCCTGCTGGAAATCCGCGGCCTGTCGCGCGCCTTCGGCGGCCTGAAGGCCGTGCAGAACGTGAGCCTGTCGGTGCGCGAGGGCAGCCTCACCGCGCTGATCGGCCCGAACGGCGCGGGCAAGACCACGCTGTTCGCGCTGATGTCGGGCTTCCTGCGGCCCGACAGCGGCACCGTGCGCTTTGCCGGAGAGGACATCACCGGCCGCGAGCCGCACCGCAATGCGCTGCTCGGCATGACGCGCACCTTCCAGATCGTGAAGCCCTTCGCCGCGCAGACCGTGCGCGAGAACATCGCGGTCGGCGCGCATCTGCATGAACGCCATCGCGGAGCGGCGCTGCAGCGCGCCGAGCAGGTGGCGCTACAGGTCGGCCTTGCGGCACAACTCGACAAGGCCGCGTCCGACCTGACCGTGGCCGGCCGCAAGCGCCTCGAACTTGCGCGCGCGTTGGCCACGCGGCCCCGCCTGCTGCTGCTCGACGAGGTGCTGGCCGGCCTCAACCCGCAGGAGATCGCCGAGATGATGCCGGTGGTGCGCGGCATCGCCGACGGCGGCGTGACCGTGCTGATGATCGAACACGTGATGCAGGCGGTGATGCACCTGGCCGAGCACGTCTGGGTGCTGGCGCAGGGCCAGTTGATCGCCGAAGGCAGCCCGTCCGAAGTGACGTCGAACGACCGTGTGGTCGAGGCCTACCTGGGCCATGGCACGGCCGCGCGCTTGCGCAAGGCCGCAGCAGGAAGCACGCAATGACCGCACTCCTCGAAATCAACGCGCTGCGCGGCGGCTACGGCCGCGTCGAGGTGCTGCGCGGTGTCGACCTGCAGGTGAATGCGGGCGAGATGGTCGCGCTGCTCGGCAGCAATGGCGCCGGCAAGTCCACGCTCAACAAGGTGATGTGCGGCCTGGTGCCGGCCTGGAGCGGCAGCGTGCGCTTCGACGGCCACGACCTGAGCGGCGCGCACTACCGCGACGTGGTCAAGGCCGGCCTGATCCAGGTGCCCGAAGGCCGCAAGGTGTTCCCCAACCTGAGCGTGCTGGAGAACCTCGAGCTCGGGTCCTTCACCCGCGCCCGCGAGCGCCGTGCCGTCAACCTCGAGAAGGTGTTCGGCATCTTCCCCCGGCTGAAGGAACGCATCGGGCAGAACGCCGGCACGATGAGCGGTGGCGAGCAGCAGATGCTCGCGATCGGCCGCGGCCTGATGGCCGAACCGGTGCTGCTGATCCTCGACGAGCCCTCGCTCGGCCTGTCGCCGCTGCTGGTCGAAGAGATGTTCACGCTGATCCGCCGGCTGCGCGACGATGGCCTCGCGGTGCTGCTGGTCGAGCAGAACGTCGGCCAGTCGCTCGAGATCGCCGACCGCGCCTATGTGCTGGAAAACGGCAGCATCCGCTTCTCCGGCCTGCCGCAGGACCTGCTCGCCAGCGACGACCTGCGGCGCGCCTACCTCGGACTGTGAGCCGTTCGATGCAAGCAGAAGACACCTTGCCGCCGCAGACGCTGGCCCAGAAGCTCATTGCACGCGCCTGCGGCCGTGACCATGTCGCGGTCGGCGAGATCGTGACCTGCGCGGTCGACATGGCGATGTTCCACGACTCCTCCGGCCCGCGCCGCCTGCAGCCGATGCTCGAATCGCTCGGCGCGCAGATCTGGGACAAGTCGCGCGTCGTGCTGGTGATGGACCATTACGTGCCGGAGCGCGACGACGACTCGCGCCGCATCGTGCGCATCGCGCGCGACTGGGCGCGCGACCAGCAATTGCCGCACGTCTACGACAGCATGGGCATCTGCCACGTCGTGGTGCCGCAGCACGGCCACATCCGGCCCGGCATGCTGTGCGTCGGCGGCGACTCGCATTCGCCCACCGGCGGTGCCTTCGGCGCCTACATGTTCGGCGTCGGCAGCACCGAGATGCTCGGCGTGGTCGTGACCGGCCAGATCTGGCTGCGCGTGCCCGAGACCATCCAGATGTGGTGGGACGGCGCCTTGCCCGCGGGCGTCACCGCCAAGGACATGATGCTGCACATGATCGGCCGCTTCGGCATGAACGGCGGCCGCTACCAGGCGGTCGAGTTCGCGGGGCCGGCGGTGCGGGCGCTGTCGATGCAGGAGCGCATGACGCTGTCGAACATGAGCGCCGAACTCGGCTCGCAGGCCGGGCTGATCGCGCCCGATGCCACCACCAGCGCCTTCCTCGCCGAGGCCGGCGCGCCGCCGGTCGACACTGCGCCGTGGTTCTCCGATGCCGATGCCGCGCTGACCCGCCACCGCTTCGATGCGTCGACGCTGGAGCCGCATGTCGCGGCGCCGCACAGTCCGGCGAACTCGCGCGGCGTGAGCCACTACGCGGGCACGCCGATCGACGTCGCCTACATCGGCGCCTGCACCGGCGCCAAGCTGGACGACCTCCGCGCCGCCGCCGAGGTGCTGCGCGGCCATCGCGTGGCGGCCGGCCTGCGGCTGATCGTCGCGCCAGCCAGCCTGCGCGACCAGGACCAGGCGCGCGACGAGGGCGTGCTGCAGGTGCTGCTGGACGCCGGCGCCGAACTGTTCCCGACCGCCTGCGGCGCCTGCGCCGGCTATGGCGACCCGATGGGCGACGACGTCGCCGTGATGTCGACCACGGCGCGCAACTTCAAGGGTCGCATGGGCTCGGCGAGCGCGCAGGTGTACCTGGGTTCGCCGTACACCGTGGCGGCCACGGCGCTGCGCGGGTGCGTCACCGACCCGCGCGAGGTGCTGGCATGAGCGGAATGAGCGAGACCCACCGCGTCTGGCGCCTCGGCGCCGACATCGACACCGACCTGCTCGCGCCCGGCCATGCGATGAAGCACGGCATCGAGACCATCGCGAAGCACTGCCTCGAAGCCGTGCGCCCCGAGTTCGCGCGCGAGGTGCGGCGCGGCGACGTGATCGTCGCCGGGCCTAACTTCGGCATCGGCTCGTCGCGCGAACAGGCGGCCGAGGCGCTGGTGCTGCTCGCGCGCGAGGCCAATGAACGATTCACGGCCAGCTGCCCGCAGAGTCTGGCCACCTCAGTGGCCACCTCTCTGGCCACCCCTTGAGGTCGCTGTGATTTTTATATTCTTAAATCAGTAATTCCTATCAGTCGACCCAATTATTTCTCGGTTGACCGCGGCGCCTGCCTCAGGCAACACTCAGCAAACTGATTCGGGCGTATCG
>CAIQMJ010000936.1 GCA_903872875.1 uncultured Variovorax sp. | reverse complement strand
TGACGCTCGAGTCGCCGACCAGCCGCGGCGGGCAGGTGCGCGACCGGCCCTGGAAGGTCAGCGTGCCGGGCAACGGCAATGCGCCCGGCCGCGAGACGCCGATCGCTCCATGGGCCGGCGAACTGCTGCACCACTGGCTGCATGTCCGCGCCGAGGCGCGCATTCCGGGGCCGCATCTGTTCCCCTCGACGCGCGGTGGCAAGCCCTGGAGCAAGAATGGCCAGTACCTGTCGGCCAAGGGCGTGCTGGAGGAGGCTGCCGTCGACAGCCGCGATGGCGGCTCGTTCCGGCTGCGCCATACCTTCGCGCTGCGTCAGTTGCGCCGTGGCACGGCGCCGGACCAGGTGGCGCGCTGGCTCGGCATCGAACCCGAGGCGATGGCGCGCTACGGCCGGCTCGTGGCGGCGCCTGAAGATGTCGTCTGAGCCATGCGCGTGGCCGCGCCGCGCACCGTCATGTCATCGGGCGGGCGCAGCTTCTACATGCTGACCCGATGAGCGCGGCGCCTCAGCCGTGCCACTCGCGCACGAAGTCCTGGGCATCGGGGCGCGCCGGAGCCGCCGCCTGCTCCTTGGCCGTGCCCACGTACAGGAAGCCGAGCAATCGTTCGTCGTCGGCCAGTCCGAGACCAGCGCGCACCCGCGCGTCATGGCTGCTGACGCCCGTGGCCCAGAAGCCACCATAGCCCAGCAGATGGAGCGCATTCAGCATGTTCATCGCTGCCGCGCCCACCGCCAGAAGCTGTTCGCTCTCGGGCACCTTGTGCGGCGACTCGACGTGCGCGCACAACGCGATCAGCAAAGGTGCCGCCATCGCCTTCAACCTGAAGCGCTCGCCGTCATCGCCTCGATCGCGTTCGCGTGCAGCCTGCACAAAGACCTCGCCCAATGCAGCCCTGGCGGCGTCGCGGATCAGCACGAAGCGCCACGGCCGAAGTTGACCATGATCGGGCGCTCGCAGCGCCGCCCGGAAGACCAACGCGAGTTCTTCGTCATCGGGCGCAGGCGTGATCAGCGGCCAGGGTGAATGACGTTCGAAGAGAAGTTCCAGCGCCAGCCGGCCAGCGAATGATGAGGAAGTGGAAGGAGACGATTGCATGCAGTGTCCTTGAGCGCCTGCCGGGCGAAGTGGATCGGGCGCTCAGCGCGGGCGGCCGAACACCGTCACGACATAGTCGGCCATCTCGAAGCCTTTATCGTGCGCGATGTCCGCAAGGCGCGCCTCGATCTGCGGATCGAAGAATTCGTGGACGGCACCATCGGTCATCGACACCAGATGTCCATGGTGCTGCTCGCCGTCGTTGAGTTCGTAAACTGCCCGTCCCGCGCCGAGCTGACTCTTCTTCAGCAAACCGGCCTGCTCGAACTGCGCAAGCACGCGGTAAACGGTCGCCAAGCCGAGATCGAAGCCCAGCAGCACCATCTGCCGATAGACCTCCTCTGCGGCGAGATGGCGCTGCGCACTGTGCTCGAACAATTCCAGCACCTTCATCCGGGGCAAGGTAGCCTTCAGGCCGGTGTGCTTGAGTTTGTCGACATGCTCCATGCGGCTATCGGGTGGGAAGGCATTGAAAGCCGCGGGCCGCGGCAGGATGTGGGGAAAAAATGCATGGCTGGCCGGAGAACCGATGGCTAGCAAAAAACGACCTTGGAGACCGTTGAGAGTCCCGGGTCGCCCCACGATGAAACTGGTGAGAGATGCGACGTTTGCTCAACTTCGTCACGCCTCTCGATGGTGTGAATCATACATCGAATGAGAATACATCTCATTTGATTACGGATTTTTTCGTTTTTTCAATCTCTTTGCGACTTCGAGGAGCTGATGCAGTGACTGGGTGAAACCTCCGCGGTTGGAAGTTGCTTTTTCTCACCACTATGGTAGACATTGACGCTGGGGATTTTGACCAGCCGTTATCATCGACAGTCATTTACACACGTAACGCGCGCAACGAATTCGAAGGCATGGACGACTCACCCGGGGCCATCAGCCAGGACATCGATCTGATCGGTCGCATAGGCGCTGTGCCGTCGCTGCTCAAGCTCATCTGCAGCAATACCGGCATGGGTTTTGCCGCTGTGGCGCGGGTCTCCGACACCAGTTGGACCGCCTGCGCCGTCGAGGACCACATCGGCTTCGGGCTCATACCCGGCGGCCAGCTCGAACTGCAGACGACGCTGTGCTTCGAGTCGCGCGCACTGCGCGCGCCCATCTATTTCGACCGTGCGAGCCGGGACCCGGTGTACGCCGGTCACCATACGCCGCGCATCTACAACATCGAGAGCTATATCTCCGTGCCGATCGTGCGGCCGGACGGACGCTACTTCGGCAACCTGTGCGCGATCGATCCGCGGCCGATGTCGGTGTCGGAGCCAAAGACCGTGGCCATGTTCGAGAGCTTCGCCGACCTGATCGGTTGCCAGCTCGATATCGAGGAACGCCAGCGCGAGACCGAAATCGCACTGGTCGACGAACGTGCGACTGCGGAGATGCGAGAACAGTTCATTGCCGTACTCGGCCACGATCTGCGCAATCCGCTATCGGCCCTCAGCACCCTGGGTGAGTTGTTTGCACGGCGTGTGGCCGAGCCGGAGATCGCTCGCGCAGGCGAGCAGATCCGCACCACGACGCGCCGGATGGCCGGATTGATCGACGACGTGCTGGACTTCGCCCGCGGCCGCACCGGCGCGGGCTTCGAAGTGACGAAGACCGAGGTTTCGAACCTCGCTGCCTCGCTCAGCGAAGTTGTCCTGGAACTGCGCAGTGCGCATCCCGGACGGAACATCATCGAGAACATCCATATCGAGGGCGCGGTCTGGTGCGATTGCGCGCGCATCCAGCAGCTGCTGTCGAACCTGTTGGCCAACGCGCTGACGCATGGCGCCCCCGGCACGCCCGTGGTGGTCGAGTCCTGGACCAAGCAGGGCTGGCTGGTGCTTTCGGTCGTGAACGGCGGCGAGCCGATCAGCGCCGAGAACATGGCTCGGATCTTCGAGCCCTACTGGCGACCGGCGACCACACAGGCACGCGAAGGCCTCGGCCTCGGACTTCACATCTGTTCGCTGATCGTCAAGGCCCATGGCGGCACGCTGCAGGTCAGCTCGACGGCCGACCTCGGCACGCAGTTCGTCGCGCGCATCCCGGCGATTCCGGGTATTGCAGCCATCGCCTGAGCGCCGGACGCCGCTCAGGTGCGCGCGTCGGCGGCGCCGTGGAGCACACCGTCGAACAACCAAAGCATCTGCCAGGCAAAGACCTGCATGTTGACCGCACGCCGGGCGTCACCGGTTTCGATGGTCCGCATGACCGGCACGTGGTCTCCTGCCACGGCCACGCAGACATGGCCCGGTGCGTCGCCGTAAGGGCTCGGCGACGGTCCGGCGGCTCCACTTTCGCCCAGCCCCCACGTCGCGCGATGGATGTCGCGGATCCGGCCGGCAATGAGCGCCGCATACGGTTCCGTCTCGGCGCGCAGGCCGACCATATCGTCGGCGCCCAGATCGAGAAGGCCACGAAATGCGTGGCGCGTGTAGACGACTGCACCGCCACGAAAGAATGCAGAAGCGCCGGGCACGGCCAGCAGTGCGGCGGACACCAGCCCGCCTGCCG
>CAIQMJ010000935.1 GCA_903872875.1 uncultured Variovorax sp. | reverse complement strand
TCGGCCCCGCGACGCCGGTCACGGCGACCGACACCTGCGCGCGCGAATGCGCGATGGCGCCCGCGGCCATCGCGCGCGCGACCGGCTCGCTGACCGCACCGTGCGCCGCGATCAGCGCCGCATCGACGCCGATCAGCTCGGTCTTGGCCTCATTCGAGTAGGTGACGAAGCCGCGTTCGAACCAGGCGCTGGAGCCGGCCAGGTCGGTGCAGGCGCTGGCGATCAGGCCGCCGGTGCAGCTTTCGGCGGTGGCCATCATCCAGTGCTTCTGCTGCAGCAGCGCAGCCAGCTTCAGCGTCAGCGAAGGCACGTCGATGTCGATGGAAGGCAGTGCGTCGTTCATGTGTTCACCATGCGCGCCAGAGCGCAATGACCAGCAGCGTACAGAAGGCGGCGACCAGGTCGTCGAAGATGATGCCGAAGCCGGCGGCGGCCCAGCGCATCTGGCCGGGCACTGCGTCGCGCTGCTTGAACAGGCCGTCGGCCCAGGCCACCGGGCCGGGCTTGGCGGCATCGAAGAAGCGGAACAGCCCGAAGGCGATCGTCTGGCCCAGCAGTCCGGCCGGCGTGACCAGCCACAGGATGATCCAGAAGGCCACGACCTCGTCCCAGACGATGGCGCCGGGGTCGGCCACGTTCATGTGGCGCGCGGTCACGGTGCAGGCCCACCAGCCGATCGGCAGCGACGCCCCGATGATCCAGCCGATCGTCGCCGAGCTGAACCACAGTTGCAGCACGAGGAAGGCAACCCAGGCCCAGAGCGTGCCGACGGTGCCCGGCGCGACGCGCGGCAGGCCCGAGCCGAAGCCCAGCGCGATGACGTGCGCGGGGTGGGAGAGCATGAAGCGCATCGTCGGGCGCAGCACGGCGGGAAGGGGAGCGGAAATGGGCGTGGTCACTGGGGTCACGGAGGTTGCGGACATCGAGGCGGTCGAAGGCGTTGGCGGGTGGTGCGATCAGTGGGATCGGTGAGATCGATCGTTCAGGCGAAATGGTCGAAGGAGGCGAACTGCTGGCCGACCGGCGCGCCCGCCGCATCGACGATGCGCAGGCCGGGTTCGGCCTCGATGCGGCCGATGCGCGTCACGGCGGTGCCGGCGTCGCGGCCGGCCTGCAGCACGGCCGCATGGGCGGCGGCCGGCGCGGTGAAAACCAGCTCGTAGTCGTCGCCGCCCGAGAGCGCGCAGGTGCGCAGCAGCGCGGGGTCGAAGCCGCCGGCGGGGCGCTCGGCATGGCTTGCAATGGCGACCCGCCCGACAGCCGCATCGGCGTCGACCTGCGCGCCCACGCCACTCGCGCGCAGGATGTGCGAAAGATCGCCGAGCAGGCCGTCGCTCACGTCGACCGCTGAGGTCGCGATGCCGCGCAGCGCCAGACCCAGTGCGACGCGCGGCGTCGGCTGTTCCATGCGCGTGCGTGCGATCTCGAACAGCGGCGCCGGCAGCGACAGCGTGCCGCGGAACACTTCGAGCGCCATGCGCGCATCGCCCAGCGTGCCGCTGACCCAGAGTTCGTCGCCGGCCCGCGCGCCGGAGCGCAGCAGCGCGGCGCCGGCCGGTACCTCGCCGAACACGGTGATGCAGATGTTGAGCGGGCCGCGCGTGGTGTCGCCGCCGACCAGCTCGCAGCCGTGCGCGTCGGCCAGTGCGAACAGTCCGCGCGAGAAGCCGTCGAGCCAGCCTTCGTCGACCGCCGGCAGCGCGAGCGCGAGCGTGAAGGCCAGCGGCTTCGCGCCGCAGGCCGCGAGATCGCTCAGGTTGACTGCGAGCGACTTGTGGCCGAGCCGCACCGGATCGACGGTCGACAGGAAATGCCGGCCCTCGACCAGCATGTCGGACGACACGGCCAGCTGCATGCCGGGCGCCGGCGCGAGCAGCGCGCAGTCGTCGCCGATGCCGAGCGGCGAACGTTGAGCCGGGCGCTGGAAGTAGTGGCGGATCAGGTCGAATTCGCCGGTCATCGCGTGGCGCCTCTGAAACGCAATGCAGCCTGTCGAACCACCTCGGCCAGAAGCTTCTCCTTGCCCTGCTTCTCACGCAGCCAGCGCGCGTCGTTCTGGCCGGCCTCGACGTCGGTGCGCAACTGCGCGATGGAACGCGTGGCGTTCATCGCCTCGCTGTGCCATTCGAGCTGCGACATGGTCATCAGGATGTGATCTCGCAGCGGCATGTGCTGCCCGGTGGCCGGGTCGACGTAGACCGCGTCGAGCCCGAAGCGGCAGGCCTGGAAGCGGTTGTAGGTGTAGACGAGGTAGTCGTCCTCGGCCGGCATGAAGGGCTGTTCCTGCAGGAACCAGGCCGCCAGCGACTGCACGTAGCCGGCCAGCGCGGCCGCGCGCTCGACCGTGAGCGGCGTGTCGAACACGCGGATCTCGATCGTGCCGAACTCAGGCTTCGGCCGGATGTCCCAGTAGAAATCCTTCATGCTGCGGACCACGCCGGTGCGCGTCATCTTCGCGAAGTAGTCCTCGAACTCGCGCCACGAGAGCGTGAACGGCGCGCGGCCCGACAGCGGGAACGCGAACACCGAGTTGAGCCGGGCCGAATCGAACTGCGTGTCCTGCCCCTGCACGTACGGCGACGACGCCGACAGCGCGATGAAGTGCGGGATGTAGCGCGACATGCGGTGCAGCATCAGCAGCGCCGCGTCGGCGTCCGGGCAGCCGATGTGCACGTGCTGACCGAAGATGGTGAACTGCTTGCTCAGGTAGCCGTACAGTTCCGACAGCTCGCGAAAGCGCGGCTTGTCGTAGATGCGGCGCTCGTGCCACTGCTGGAATGCATGCGTGCCGCCGCCGACCACCGCGATGTTGAGCTTGTCGGCATTGCGGATCAGCGCCTCGCGGATCGGGCTGAGCTGGTCGATCACGTCCTGCGCCGAGTGGCAGATGTCGGTCGATATCTCGATCATGCTCGACGTCATCTCGGGCACCACGCTGCCCGGCAGTGGCGTCTCGGCCATCAGCCGCAGCATGTCCTCGGCATAGGGCGCCAGGTCGTAGTCGTGCGTGTTGACCAGCTGCAGCTCGAGTTCGACGCCGAGCGACAGCGCCTCCGAGTGGTTGAAGGGTTCGAGCGGCACCGCGCGGTCCTTCGGCGATGCCGCCGAAGCTGAAGATACCGGGAAGGCGCGTGCGCGCGGGTCGAAATCGTTGCCGCCGCTCATCGCTGGGACTCCTCGCTGCTGCTGCCGCCGAAAGCCTCGGGCAGCCACGCCCTGGACGCCTCGCCCGCCGCGTGGATGGCGATGGTGGCGAGCACGGCACCGAACAGCTCCATCGTGAGGATCGCCGGCAGCACGACCTGCGTGATCATCGCGCCGAGCAGCGGCGAGGCCGTGACGAAGTTCGATGCGATCAGCAGCGCGATCGACGACAGCGGCGCCATCGCGCAGCCCACCCAGAAGGCCTGCCGCCAGCTGGCGCCGCTGCCCGGATTCGCGACCGCCACACCGGCGATCTTGGCGACCGCGCGCACCGCGATCAGCGTGAACACCACGCTCGCCACCGGCAGGCTCCAGTCGGCGCCCGCGGCGACGACGGACACCAGCACGAACATCAGCATCGTCAGCAGCGAGGCCGCGGTGCCGAGCTGGCGCGGCCAGGCCCAGGGCTTGGGATTGAGCTGCTTGAGCAGCACGCCGCCGATCAGCGCAGCCAATGGCGCCGAGCCGCCGAAGTGGGCTGCCAGCGCCGCGCCGGCCGCGATGATCGCGAGCAGCAGGATCGCGGTGTTCTCGCTGGTCGGGCTCATCACGCGCAGCGCCGAACGCAGCGCCAGCGCCATCAGCCCGCCCACCACGAAGGACATGCCGAGCACGACGCCGACCGGATAGAGCTTCTGCATGAAGGCCAGCGGTGCGCGCTCGATCAGACCGGCCTGCGCATAGCCCAGCGTCAGTGCATAGAAGGTGCTGAGCGTGGCCAGCGTCATCGCGCGCTCGGTGACGGGGCCGGAGGCGCGCGTGTCCATGATCACGCGGCTCAGCACGGCGGGCGAGGCGACCATCGCGATCAGTGCGATCGGGTTGGCGACCGGGTGCGGCACGTCCATCAGCTCCATCGCCCAGAGCACGCCGAAATAGGTGAAGCCGGCTTCCAGAAGGCTCTGCAGCAGCACCCGCGGGTTGTGGCGGAACCAGCGCAGCGGCAGGCGGCCGCCGGCTTCGAACAGCACGATCGCCACGCCGAGCTCGAGCAGGAACAGGCTGATGCCCTGCAGCGGCCAGACCGCTCCTTCGAAACCGGCGAAGCCCACGACCATGCCGACGATCGAATAGCCGACGACCTTGGGCATGCCCAGGTAGCGCTGCACCAGGTGGCCCGCCGCCGCGGCGACCGCCAGCAGCAGCGACCACATCACGGTCGGCAGTCCGGCGGAAGGGCGGATCCAGTCGGCCCAGAAGCCGTAGAGATCGGGAGGGATAAAGGACATCAGTTCACGGGCCCGTTCATGCAGGCAGGAAAAAACTCAGCGCCCGGCTGCGCCAGCGCGCGCGGATCGCCGTGCGGATGCGCTGGCGGTCGGTGCCGCTCACGCTGTGCGCGCGCAACGCCAGCCGGAAGGCGCAATAGAAGCTCACGCTCACGTTGAGCGCGCCGATGACGGGGATCGCCGCCACCGCCCACCATAACGCAGCTTCGTGAACGACCGGCCAGCCGATCGCCGCGGCGGCGGCGGCCACCTGGCCGGCCGACAGGGTCACGTGACGCACGTCCAGCCCGATGCCGAAGAACGCCGCGAAGGCCGGCAGCAGACCGAGCATCAGCCCGAGCGAGATGTTCGACGCGAAGCCCGAGATGTGGGTGCGCATGAAGTCGGCCCAGCGCCGGGCGCGCGGCCGGCCCAGCACGGCGGCGATGCGCGGGTTGTGGCGCATCGCCGAGTCGAGCCGATGCAGCACGAACGCGTTCTCGGTCCAGCCCGCGACGATGCTGGCCGCGAACAGCAGCACGCCGGTGAACGCGGCGTACAGCGCGGTCGGCCCGGCCAGCGACAGCGAATGCAGCACCTCGGCCGCATGCGCGGCGTCGAGCACGTGGCGGCCGAAGGCATGGAAGGCCGCCACGCTGAGCGCGACCATCACCGGCACCACGACCAGCACGTTGCCGAGCACCGCCGCGACCTGCGAGCGCACCAGGTGCGTCACCTCGTCGACGAAGGCGTCGACCGCGCCTGAGGAGCGAAGGTCGCGCAACCGGGCAGCCATCGCGGGTGCGGTCATGGCGGGCTGCTTGGTGGCGAGCGTGAGGTGCAACAGCTGGATCGCGACGAAGCTGGCCGCGTACATCAGGCCGGCCCAGAGCCCGCTCCAGAACGCCGACAGTCCGATCGCGACGATCGCGAACTTCATCAGCACGGTGATCGCGGTGAGCGCTCCGCCGCCGGCCGCCTTGCGCACCATCTGGCGGTAGGCGCCCCGGTCGCGCGTGATGTAGTGCTCGCCGGCCTCGGCGCTGCGCTCGGTCACCTTGGCGGCGAGCATCGACGAGTTCGACGCGACCAGCGCGCGGATGCTGTTGCGCTCGCGCCCGGCCGTGACCAGCCGGCCGACCAGCCGCGCCACGCTGGCGGCCGGCGTGCCCGACAGCAGGCAGTCGAGCAGTTCGCGGATGCGCAGCACGCGCTCGCGCAGCTGGCGCAGGCGGAACACCAGGCCGACCGAGATGCCGTGGTCCTCCAGATGGGTGTAGACCGACGACGCGGCCTGCCGGCAGGCGTCGAGCCGGTCGCGAAAGACGATGAAGGCCCGCTGCAGCGCGGCCTCGTCGCAGGGCACGCGCAGCACTTCATCGCGCAGGCGGTCAAGGTCGGTCATCAGCGGATGAAAGGGGCGCGTCTCGCGCACCGGGTCGCTCATGCGCAGCCGCAGTTCGGTCGAGAAGCCCGCGGCCACGACCTGGCTGCAGCAGTAGGTGACCGCGTCCATCACGGTGTGGCGCCAGCGCGGCGTGCCGGCCAAGGTGTCGTCCGCCAGCAGCGTGCCGATGCGCGCCAGCGTGGGGCCGTCGAGCAGGCCGATCCAGCCCGCGTCGAAGTCGCCCGGCAGCACCATGCGGAAGAGTTGCGACGCGTCGGTCGTTTCCGGCGTGCCGGGCAGCAGCTTGCGGCGGATGCGGTCGCCGAATTCGCTCAGGAAGGCGGCGCCCGGCGCGAAGCCGTAGTCGGCGAGCAGCGTGGTGAGGTCGACCGTCTGCGTGAACACGGTCCACCAGGCGCGCAATCTTTCACGCAGTTCGGGCCGGGCCTCGATCGCGTCGAGCAGCAGGAGCACGCGGCCGACGGCGGCCTGCGGCGCGGCGCGGTCGCCGCGCAGCCAGTCGAACAGCTCGATCAGCCAGACATGGCGATCGGCCATGTCCGCCGCCGGATCCAGGCGGGCGAGCAGGCTCGACAGGTCGCGCGGTGCAGCCATGCGGTCACGGCGGTTCAGTGCAGGACGCGCGGCAGGGGCGTGCCGTCGCTTTCCGCTTCCAGGACGAACAGCGGCACGGGCACGTCGAAGC
>CAIQMJ010000934.1 GCA_903872875.1 uncultured Variovorax sp. | reverse complement strand
GGCATTCCGCACGAACGCTGGGGCGAGGCAGTGCACGCTGTGGTGACGCTCAGGCCGGGGCAGAGGGCCACCGGCCAGGAACTCATTGCACATTGCCGCACGCTCATCGGCGGCTACAAGTGCCCGCGCAGCGTCGAACTGCGCGACGAGATGCCGTTGACGCCGGTCGGCAAGATCCGCAAGAACGTCCTGCGCGAGCCGTACTGGCGCGAGACAGCGAGCGCCTGAGAAGCGACAGGCTCGCAAATCATCGGTTCGGACGACTGCGCTGCACCAACGACGGCCCAAGAATCCTGTACGACCCCGTCACTCTGTGGCCCATCCCATTTTTATCTTTAAGAGAGGTCTCTCACCATGTCAGAAGCCTATATTGTTGCCGCATTGCGAACTGCAGGTGGTCGCCGCGGTGGCGCACTGAGTGGCTGGCATCCCGCCGATCTGGGGGCCCGGGTGATCAATGCATTGGTGCAGCGCACGGACTGCGACCCCGCGCTGGTCGAGGACGTGATCTTTGGCTGCGTGAGCCAGGCTGGTGAGCAGTCGAACAACATCGCGCGCAATGCGGTGCTGGCTTCGGTGCTGCCGGAGTCGACTCCGGGCGTGTCGATCGACCGCCAGTGCGGCTCGTCGCAACAGGCGTTGCATTTCGCGGCGCAAGCCGTGATGTCCGGGACGATGGATGTCGTCATTGCGGGTGGCGTTGAAAGCATGAGCCGCGTGCCGATGTTTATGCCCTCGTCCCTTCCTCGCCAGCAGGGCCTGGGCTTTTACATGAGCGAGGCCATGCTTGCGCGCTATGGCGGAGTGGAATTCACGCAGTTCCTTGGCGCGGAGATGATCGCGCAAAAGTACGGTCTGGCCAAAGGGGAGTTGGATGACTTTGCGCTGCAGAGCCATCGCAAGGCGGCGGCGGCGGCGAAGGAAGGTCGGTTCGAGGAAGAGATTCTCCAGATCGAGTTTCGCAGGCAGTCCGAAACTGTGTCGGAGGGGCGCCATCTTGCGGACGAGGGCATACGCTATGACGCTTCGCTGGAGGCGATTGCAGCGGTCAAGACACTGACTCCCGACGGCGTGGTCAGTGCGGCGACCTCCAGCCAACTGTGCGACGGTGCGAGCGGTGTGATGGTGGTCAACGAGCGGGGGCTCAAGTTGCTCGGGGTGAGGCCGCTGGCACGCGTGCATCAGATGACGGTGCTGGCTGGCGATCCGGTCGTCATGCTCGAAGTGCCACTGCCCGCAACGCAACTGGCGCTGAAGAAAGCGGGCCTCTCCATCGACGATATAGACCTGTTCGAGGTTAACGAAGCGTTCGCGCCTGTGCCGCTGGCATGGCTGCGAGCGACGGGCGCGGATCCGTCGCGGCTGAACGTCAACGGGGGCGCGATCGCCCTGGGGCATCCGCTGGGGGCTTCAGGGACCAAGCTGATGGCCACGCTGATTCACGCACTCGCGAACCGCGGCGGCCGCTATGGGCTGCAGACGATGTGCGAAGGCGGCGGCATGGCTAATGTGACCATCGTGGAGCGTTTGTAAGCATGGCCATCGATTTTCGGCCGGCCTGGACGGACGACGAACTGGAGAGCTACCGCAGCACGGTAATCCGGTTCGTGGAGAACGAGATGCTTCCTGGCGATGCCGCAGCCCGGGCGTGCGGCGACGTGGGCCGTGAGCTCTGGCGCAAGGCCGGCGGGCTCGGCCTGCTTTGTGCCGATATTCCCGACGCGTATGGCGGCGGCGGTGGCGACTTTCGCCACGAAGCTGTCTTCTACGAGGAGATGGCGCGGCGCGGCCTGACCGGCATGACGCCATCGGTGCACAGCATCGTGGCGCACTATTTGCTCAATCATGGGACCGAGGCGCAGAAGTTGCGCTACTTGCCTCGCTTGGCGAGCGGCGAGTTGGTGGGCGCGATCGCCATGACCGAACCGGGCGCCGGATCTGATCTGCAGGGCATCCGCACGTCGGCCGTTCGCAGCGGGGATGGCTACCGCATCAATGGCGCGAAGACCTTCATCACGAGTGGCTTCCTGGCGGGCCTGGTTCTGGTGGTCGCTCAGACCGCCCAGGCGCAAGGGGCGCGCGGGCTGTCGATCTTCATCGTGGAGACGGCGGACTGCGAAGGCTATGCGGTGGGCAAGGTGCTCGACAAGATTGGATTGAAG
>CAIQMJ010000933.1 GCA_903872875.1 uncultured Variovorax sp. | reverse complement strand
CGCGGCGCGCAGGATGCCGGGTGTGCGCGCGGTGGTGACGGCTTCCGATGCGCCCGGCCGGCACGGGATCGGCATCGCCGATGAGAGCCTGTTCGCAGTGGACCGAATCCGCTTTCTCGGCGAACCGATCGCCGCGATTGCGGCCGAGACCCTGGCGCAGGCGCAGGCCGCGGCCGCGGCGATCGAACTCGAGCTCGAGCTGCTGCCCGCCGTCACGACGATGGAGGAAGCGCTGCAGCCGAACGCGCCGCTGGTCCATCCCGACTGGGCCGATCACGAGATCCTGTTCGAAGGCGGCTCGCGCGCGGGCAATGTCGCGTGGGAAGCCACGGTGGTTCGCGGCGATGTCGGTGCAGGATTCGCGCGGCCGGAAGTGCGCATCGTCGAGAGCCAGTTCCGGGTGCCGCGCCAGAACCACCTGTCGTTCGAGCCGCGCGCGGTCGTGGCGCACTACGAGGACGGCCGGTTCCATATCGAGACCTCCACCCAGGTGCCCTGGACGGTGAGAACGGCGACCGCGCGTTACCTGGGCGTGCCGCCATCGCAGGTACGCGTCACGGTGCCGCCGGTCGGCGGCGCGTTCGGCCTGAAGTTCGACTGCGCGATCGAACCGTTCGCGGCCCTGCTGGCGCGCGCCTCGGGACGGACCGTGCGGCTCGTCAATTCGCGTCAGGAGGAGATGCAGACCTGCCTGTGCCGTGAGAACGCGGACATCCGCATCCGCTCGGCCATCGCGCCGGACGGCGAGATCGTCGCGCGCGAGGCGGTGGTGCTGATGGACGCGGGCGCCTTCGGCGGCGAGCAGGTGTTTCTCTCCACCATGACCGCGCACACGCTCGGCGGCAACTACCGGCTCGGCAGCGTCCGGCTGTCCAGTCGCGTCGTCTACACGCACACGCCGCCCAACGGCGCCTTCCGCGCCTGCAACGGGGTCTACAACACCTTTGCGCTCGAGCGGCACACGGATGAGATCTGCGTGGCGATGGACATGGACCCGCTGGAGTTCCGCCGCAGGAACGTGCTGGGCGACCAGGACCGTGGTGCGACCGGGCAGGTCTTCGAGGGCAACGTGCTCGCGCCGATGCTCGAGAAGATGGACAAGCTCAAGACGGCACGGCCATCCCTGCAAGGAGCAGCCGGAGCACGCCTCTATGGGCGCGCGACGGTGGTCGGCACCTGGTTCATCTTCGTGGGGCCTTCCTCGGCCACGGTCCATCTGAACACCGATGGCAGCGCAACGCTGGTGACCACCGGGGTGGAGATCGGGTCGGGTTCGATGATGCAATCGATCCCCCAGCTTGTCGCCGAGACGCTCGGGCTGCGACCCGAGGATGTCATCGTCCGCACCGCCGACACCGACGGCGCAGGCTATGACCTCGGCATCGGAGGCGGGCGCCAGACCGTGGCCCTGGGCGCGGCCAGCCTGGCCGCCAGCCACGAAGTGAAGAAGAAGACACTGGAGATCGCCGCCGACATGCTCGAAGCCGCAGCCGAAGACCTGGTGCTGCGCGACGGTCGCGTCGAGATCGTCGGCGTCAAGGGCTCCGGCATCACGATCTCCGAGGTGGTGACGCATGCCCATGCGGTGGTCGGACCGATCGCCGGCACTGGCGCGTTCACCAAGCCCGGCGTGAGCGCCATGCCGGGTTGCGCATCCGGGCACTTCATCGAGGCGATCGACATACCCGTGTTCGCGGTGCATGACTGCGAGGTCGCCGTCGATCCCGAGACCGGCCATGTCGAGGTCCTGAGCTACGCGGTGGTCCAGGACGTCGGTCGCGCGCTGAATCCCCGCGCGATCCACGGGCAGATACAGGGAGGCGTCGTGCAGGGCCTGGGCTACGCGCTGCATGAGGAAATCACGGTCGGGCCCCAGGGCCGTATCCTGCAGACGGGACTGGACACGTTCAGGGTGCCGCTCGCACAGGACGTCGTGCCGGTGGAGATCGTGCTGCATGAGGGCGCGCCATCCATCGGCCCACTCGGCGTGAAAGGTGCGGGCGAAGTGCCGATCCGGAACGTGGGCGCAGCCGTTGCCTGCGCGGTGGCGAACGCGACGGGCCGGCGGGTACAGGAACTGCCTCTCACTCCGCCGCGCGTGCTCGAACTGTTGCTGGACAGGACGAAGCCCCTGCGGTTTCCACACATCGCCGACGAGTGGACCGCGAATGTGTTGGCGTGAACGCGTTCTGCCCGGTCGAGCGCGGGATCCCGTCCGCCTGATGATCGGGCATCCCGACCACTTGCCTCAGCGCAGCGCGCGCCCGCGAATCGCTACGCAGGCAGCGCGACTCCTTGCGTTACGGAGGCGCCGCTGAGCCGATTGCCTGAATGGTCCTTCCCGGACCTGGGCGCGGCGCCTCTGAGCATGTCGACCAGAGCCAGGGCATCTCCGGGCATCGAGTCCGACCGCCATGCGACATGCTGATCGTCACGGCAGAGCAGCAGCTTGTGCCGATAGGCATCCGGGGCAGCTTCTCCGTGGACATCCACCACACGCAGCGGCATCCTGCGCAGCGCCGCGGCGGCTTGCAATGCCTCGACATCGATGTCCGGATCGAATCGCAGCAGCGTGTAGCCAGCCCCCAGCGCGTCATACAGCGATCGGCCATCGGACAACCAGAAGTGCGGGGCACGGCAGCCCGGCACCGTGGAAGGCGTGAATCCACCCATCGTGTAATCGGGTGCGCGCTCGCCATCGGGGCAGATGATCGGCGAGTTGTCGTAGTAATAGCCGAAGTTCAATCCAGCGCAGCAATACTGCTCGACGTTCAATTCAAACGATTCCCGACCGATTCGCT
>CAIQMJ010000932.1 GCA_903872875.1 uncultured Variovorax sp. | reverse complement strand
CGCATTCCGCCGCCAGGGCAACGCCTGGCAGGTGTCGACGCTGATCGAGGAGCTCAAGCCGCTCGCGCGGGCCGCCGGCCTGTGGAACATGTTCCTGCCGCACGAGCACCGCGGCGTGCCCGGCATCTCGAACCTCGACTACGCGCCGCTGTGCGAGCTCATGGGCCGCGTCTCGTGGTCGGGCGAGGTGTTCAACTGCTCCGCGCCCGATACCGGCAACATGGAGACCATCGAGCGCTACGGCACCGAGGCCCAGAAGGACCAGTGGCTCGAGCCGCTGCTGGCCGGCGAGATCCGCTCGGGCTTCCTCATGACCGAGCCGGCCGTGGCCTCGTCCGACGCGACCAACATCCAGTGCACGATCGCGCGCGAGGGCGACGAATACGTCATCAACGGCCGCAAGTGGTTCTCTTCCGGCGCCGGCAGCCCACGCTGCAAGATCTTCATCGTGATGGGCAAGACGGATACCCAGGCACCGCGCCATGCGCAGCAGTCGATGGTGCTGGTGCCGCGCGACACGGCCGGCGTGACCGTGCTGCGCCATCTGTCCGTGTTCGGCTATGACGACGCGCCGCACGGCCACATGGAAGTGCTGCTCGAGAACGTGCGCGTGCCGGTCGGCAACATCCTGCTGGGCGAAGGCCGCGGCTTCGAGATCGCACAGGGCCGCCTCGGCCCGGGACGCATCCACCACTGCATGCGCTCGATCGGCGCCGCCGAACGCGCGCTCGAACTGATGTGCGACCGGTTGCGTGCGCGCATCGCCTTCGGCAAGCCGCTGGCCGAGCAGTCGGTCTGGCACGAACGCATCGCGGAGTCGCGCTGCATGATCGACCAGGCCCGCCTGCTGACGCTGAACGCCGCCTACAAGATGGACACCGTCGGCAACAAGGACGCGCGCGCCGAGATCGCGATGATCAAGGTGGTCGCGCCCAACATGTCTTGCAAGGTCGTCGACTGGGCGATCCAGGCGCACGGCGCGGCCGGTGTCAGCCAGGACTTCTGGCTGGCCGAAGCCTATGCGCACCAGCGCACCGTGCGGATCGTCGACGGACCGGACGAAGTCCACCGCAACGCGATCGCCAAGATCGAGCTGTCGAAGCGCAAGACTGCCACTCAGCATTGACCTGAGCCGCGCGCGGAGCCGTTCGCCGGCGCCGCAGTGATTCGCCGGCGGGCGCATCGGGCGTCCAGCCCGCACACATTCGTCGTCAAGAGAAAGCAGACAGCCGGCGGCACATCCGCCAGGCTGCCTGCGCGCGTTTGCGCGCCACGTTCCTCGCGCCCCCAGCCCTCCTTTTTCGGCGCCGTCGCTGATCTGGATCAGGGTTACTCTTATATTGACATCTCATTAAATGAGACTGCAAACTAAGACCCCATGAGATCAGCAGAACTTTTCAATGTCGCCGGCCAGGTGGTCGCCATCACCGGTGCCGCGAGCGGAATCGGCTTGGCCTATGCCGAAGCCATGGCCGCCAATGGCGCCCGGGTCACACTCATCGACGTCGACCGGAACGCGCGCGCCGGCGCCGACGAGCGGCTGGCCGCCAGCGGTGCCGAGGTCAGCGGCGAACTGGCCGACGTGACGCAGCCCGACACCCGGGCCCGCGCCTTCGATCGCGTGCTGGCACGCCACGGCCGGCTCGACACCGTGTT
>CAIQMJ010000931.1 GCA_903872875.1 uncultured Variovorax sp. | reverse complement strand
CACAAGACGAACATCCATGAGACATCTCCTGCGCCCCTTCATCGCCATGGCCGGCCTGCTGGCCTTCGGCGCCCTCCACACCGCGGGCGCGGCCGACGCCTACCCTTCGAAGCCGATCCGCGTCTTCGTCGGCTACAGCGCCGGCGGCGCGGTCGACGCGATCGCGCGCACAGTCGGCCAGAAGATGGCCGGCATCCTCGGCCAGCCGGTCATCGTCGAGAACAAGCCCGGCGCGGGCACCAACATCGCGGTGAAGGCGCTCACCACCAGCGCGCCCGACGGCTACACGCTGCTGCTCGCGGCCAATGCACTGTCGGTCAACCCCGCGCTCTTCAAGCCCGCGCCCTACGACCTCGACAGGGACCTGCTGCCGGTGGCGCTGGTCGGGCGCGTGCCGGTGGTGTTCACGGTGCGCGAGGGCTCCGAGTTCAAGACGCTGCAGGAACTGGTCGCCGCGGCCAAGGCCCGGCCGGGTGCCATCACCGTCGCCACGCCGGGCAACGGCTCGACGCCGCATCTCGCGATGGAGCTGTTCCAGCACACCGCCGGCCTGTCGGTGCGCCACGTGCCGTACAAGGGCGGCGCCCAGGCGCTGACCGACGTGCTGGGCGGCCACGTCGACGTGGTCGCGGTCAACGCGCTCGAGGCCCTGCCGCTGGCCACGGCCGGCAAGCTGCGGGTGCTGGCGGTGATGAGCGCCGAGCGCTCCGACGTGCTGCCGGGCGTGCCGACCGTCGCCCAGTCGGGCTATCCGGGCTTCGAGGCCAGCGTCTGGTACGGCTTTGTCGTTCCGGCGGGAACGCCGAAGGCGATCGTCGCGACGCTGCACGACGCGGTACAGAAGGCGCTCGCGTCGGACGACGTGCGCAAGCAGCTCGCCGCAGCCGGCGGCGTGGCATTGCCCGGCCCGACCGACCAGTTCGCCAAGCTGCTCAAGAGGGAGGCGGCGCGCTATGGGCAGCTGATCCGCGACGCCGGCATCCAGCCGGACTGACGAACCGATGGGCCGGTGCACTGGCATCTGCCCCGCACCGCAACGCCCAATCCCAGAGACTGGAGACATCCATGCCCCATGGCATCACCCGCCGCCAGGCCTGCCTGTCGGCAGCCGCCAGCGGCCTGCTGGGCATACGCCCCGCTTTCGCCGCGGCCGACTACCCGAACCGGCCGCTGCACATCGTCGTGCCCTTCACGCCGGGCGGCTCGTCCGACCTGCTCGGCCGCGCGATCGGCCAGGAACTCGGCCGCGCCTGGAACCAGCCTGTCGTGATCGACAACCTGGCCGGTGCGGGCGGCTCGGTCGGCGCGGAGCGCGTCGCCAAATCACCGGCCGACGGCTACACGCTGCTGATGGGTCACATCGGCACGCTGGCCGTCAATCCGTCGCTGTACCCGAAGCTGGAATACGACCCGGTGCGCAGCTTCGCGCCCGTGGCCTGGGTGGCTCGGGTGCCGAACGTGCTCGTCGTGCATTCCTCCGTGCCCGCACGCTCGCTGGCCGAGCTGATCGCGCTGGCCAAGGCCAGGCCCGGCCAGCTCGCCTTCGGTTCGGGCGGCAACGGCAGCGCCGCGCACATCACCATGGAATACCTGAAGCTGCAGACCGGCAGCTCCTTCCTGCACATTCCCTACCGCGGCACGGCGCCGTCGATCAACGACCTGCTGGCCGGCCAGCTGCAGGTGCTGTTCACCGGCGCACCGGCGCTGCTGCCGCAGATCAAGGCGGGCAAGCTGCGCGCGCTGGCGGTGTCGAGCCCGCACCGCGTCGCCATGCTGCCCGACGTGCCCACCGTGGCCGAGAGCGGCGTGCCCGGCACCAAGGGCTTCGAGGCCGACCAGT
>CAIQMJ010000930.1 GCA_903872875.1 uncultured Variovorax sp. | reverse complement strand
GGTGGCTATTCGCTGTTGCGCGGCTTGAATCCGGCCTTTTGGCAGGGCGACGTGATCTATGACCCGGCGAACACACGCTACACGGCGACGAACATCCTGCTGCACGTGTCCTTCCTGTTCGGCCTTCATCCCATTTACTCGTTCTCGACATTCCTGCCCGACTGGAGCATCGGGCTGGAGATGCAGTTCTACCTGGCCTTTCCGGCCATCTTCCTGGCCATGCGGCGTTTCGGCGCCGCGTCCGTCTGCCTGGTTCTTGCAACTGTGTCGTTCGCTGTGGTGTATCTCATCACGCAAGGCGCGGCGCGGGGCGCCATGCCGGCCTTCTACGAGCCGTCGCTGCTCTTCTTCAGGTTGCCGGTCTTCCTCGCCGGCATGCTGCTCTTCGAAGCTGGACGCACGACGGATCGCTTGGAGCGCGCCGTCCATGTGCTGCTCGCCCTGGTGTTCTCCGCCCAGATGGGGCGCAGCTATGGCCTGGATGTCCTGTGGTTGCTAGGTGCCGTCGCGCTGATCGCCGCATTCGTGATCCCCCGCCGGGAACCTCGCAATTGCCTGCACCTGCTCGATCGCGTCTGCCGTGCGCGCGTGGTCACATTCATGTCGGACGTTTCATATTCGGTCTACCTGTTCCACGGATTCTTCCTGGCGATCATCGGCTCCCGCATCGGCCATGCGGCCAAGGCCATGGGTCTCTCGCTGGACGTGGGAACCTTCGGTATCTGGCTGGCAGTCGTTCCCCTGACCTATGCATTCGCCTATGCCGTGTATCGAACTGTAGAGTTGCCCGGCCTGCGACTGGGCTCGGCGCTGTGGGGCGGACCAAGTGCGTCGGCAAAGACGGCCGCGCGGCCGGACGCCCATGACGATCTCAAGCCCAGATAGCGCGGAACCGACTCAGCTCACCAGCATCTTCCGCTTCTGCTGCACGAACTCCTCCGGCGTCAGAATTCCCCGGTCGACCAGCGTCGCAAGGCGCTCGAGGCGACCGACCACGTCCTCCAGTGCAGTGCTGCTGCTGCTGCCGCCGCCGCCCGACGACGGTGACCGTCGCATGGCAATGCGCCGGGCCTCGATGGCATCGCGCGCCCTGCTGCTGAACATCAACACCGTCTTCTTGCGAACGCGTTCGATCACGCGCTGGGCACCGGCCTCTTCGATCACGAGCTTTCCGGAGAAGACGCCGAGATGACTGGATACCGCGCTGACCTTGCCCAGGTCGATGGAGGTCTGCTGAAGCGTCCGTAACCAGCCTTTGTGCAGAAACAGAAGGCGCCGATCCGTCAGGGCGATCAACCAGTGATGTCCACCCATGGCACCCGCCGTGAAGCTCAACACGGGTTCGCGATCAGCGAGTACCTTGGGCAGCTGTCGCAGTTCACGCCGGCCGAGCAGGCCGTTGTCACCCATGTCCTTGGCGATACGGGCGCATTCGCGCTTCCTGTCCGACGCTCTGGCGTTCTTGAAGTCGAAAGGCATGACCATCCTCGAGAGAGAGTCCACCGTTGCGACGGTGGTTTGCATGTTGTTGCAATCAAGTCAATATTGACACAAACATGTTCTCACGTTGCGCGGCCCGTGTGGGGCTCGCGGTATCCCATGTTTGGGGGAGGTCGAGGGTTTGCACTGAAGTTGCGCCGCAACCCGATAAGCTGCCCGCATGCCTTCTTCCATGCTCCGTCGTCTCACCTTGCTGTTGCTCGCTGCCGCGGTGCTCATCGGCTGCTGGATCACGCCGTTCGACCGGCCCGCACGGGCCCAGATCGAAGCAGGATTGCAGCGCGCGTTGACCGCTTTTGCCGCAGCACGCGCGCTCGGCGCGGTGATTTCGGTCGCACAGGGCACGCAGTTGGACGTCACGCCGGGCGGCTTCGGCGTGAGCCTCGCGCCCGGGCAGGCGCTGCAGCCGCTGAACGAACTGGTCGACCGCTTCGGCGCCATCATGCTGGTGGCGAGCGTCGCTTTCGGCATCCAGTTGCTGCTGCTGAACATCGGTGCGCATGCCTTCGTGTCATGGCTGGTGTCCGCCGCCATGCTGCTCTGGCTCCTGCTGCGCTGGCGCAGCGGCAATGCACGCGCCGGGCGCTGGCTGCAGCCGTTGCTCGTAGCGCTGCTGCTCGTGCGCTTCGCCGTGCCGCTGTCGGCCCTGGCGAACGAAGCGATCTACCGCACCTTCATGGCCGATGAATACAACGCAGCATTGACCACGATCGAGAAGTCGCCGGCCTCGGTGTCGGGCCGTGGACTGGAATCGAACGTGGGCGGCGAGGGACTGGTCGAACGCATCCGCAACTGGTGGAAAAGCCTGCCGGACATGAAGGCTGGCTATGACGCGATCCTGAACGCCGCGTCCGACTGGACCGCCAAGATGGTCCGGCTGATGGCCCTCTTCATCCTGCAGACGATCGTGCTGCCGATCGCTTTCCTGGGAGCCGCCTGGTGGACGATCCGCGCGGCGATGTCCGGCCTCGCGCCGGGACGCTGAAGCGCAAAGGCGTCTCCGCTCAGCCGACCACGCGGGCAATGTCCGGCCAGCACGCGACGACCAGCAACGCCAGCAGCACGAACGACAGTGCCGAAATGCCGGCCATCACTTTCGAAGCAAACAACACGCCGCCGGGCTGCGCATTGGCGTGGTTTGGCGGGGTAGGAATCTTCACTGCATCGGCCCGCGCAACCGGCGGAGCGGCTGACTCGACCGACTCGGGCAACGCGTCCCACTTGCTGGCCCAGGGTGCGATGTGAACGTCAGTGGTGGATTGTTCGGAATTTGGCTCTGCTGCCATGTGCTGGCTCCCCTTGCGTGCAATGCAGGCAAGCGTGCCAGCATCATCCGTCGTGTGAGAGCTATTTGCATACGAAAGTTCACGATTCTGTCAAGCACAAGGTAACCGCCTAGGATTTTCCGGGGCGACGGCCGGCACGCCTGCTTGGCCGTTCGGCCGTCCGGGCCGCCACCGTGTCGATCAGTTCGCCGAGCCCGGACTCCATCGGCAGATCCCGCAGCGCGTCTTCGGCAACCGTGTTCTGGCATCCGGTGCGTGACTTCAGCCAGGCTGCCAACACACGAGCGGCAAAACTCGAAGGGCGCGAGTCGGCACGCCATCGTGCGAATTTGCCCAAGCCCTCCTCGTCCAACATGCCCACCTTTTAGATACAAAGTGCCACTAATGTATCTTTTTGAAAGAAGATTGGCATGCGCCGTTCGGCGGATCGCCGGCATCTGCGCGCCCTGATCCAACGCGGCGCCAAGCAGACAGCCGGCGCGCGCCTCGGCATCAGAAGTGGATGTCGGCCTTCAGCATCGGCGTCTTGGCCAGCGAGCCCGGCACGCTCGACGGATTGCCGAACTTGTTGCGCCAGTACTGGTAGCCCACGCCAATGCGGAAGGCATTCTTGCTCCATCCCATTGGC
>CAIQMJ010000929.1 GCA_903872875.1 uncultured Variovorax sp. | reverse complement strand
CGGCAAGGACGAATGGTGGTTCAAGGTCTGGGGCCCAGAGAAGCTCGTCGATGAAGGCATCGGCCGCGCCGAGGACTGGATCATGAAGGGCGAGGGCAGCATCGACAGCAAGGCGCGCAGCGCCAAGCGCAACTGGCATGGCTTCGGCAAGCTGGCCGATGGCTTCAACATGCTGGACCCGATCAAGTCGACCATCGTCACGCCGGGCCTCGACCTGCAAGGCAAGTTCGCCGATACGGGCATCCCCGCCAGCGTGGTGACCAAGTTCCTCGCCGAGCATGGCGTGATCGTGGAGAAGACCGGGCTCTACAGCTTCTTCATCATGTTCACGATCGGCATCACCAAGGGCCGCTGGAACACGCTGCTCACCGCGCTGCAGCAGTTCAAGGACGACTACGCCCGCAACCAGCCGATGTGGCGCATCCTGCCGGAGTTCTGCCAGCAGCACCCCGGCTACGAGAAGCTCGGCCTGCGCGACCTGTGCCAGCACATCCACAAGCTGTATGCGCGCTTCGACGTGGCGCGCCTGACGACCGAGATGTACCTGAGCGACCTGACGCCGGCGATGAAGCCGAGCGATGCCTATGCGCACATCGCGCACCGCAAGACCGAGCGCGTGGAGATCGACCAGCTCGAAGGCCGCATCACCACCAGCCTGATCACGCCGTATCCGCCGGGCATTCCGCTGCTGATTCCGGGCGAGGTCTTCAACAAGAAGATCGTCGACTACCTGAAGTTCGCACGCGAATTCAACACCCAGTGCCCGGGCTTCGAGACCGATATCCACGGGCTTGTGGCGCGCGTCGACGAGACCGGAAAGAAGCGCTATTACGCAGATTGCGTACGCGCCGCGTAAGAAGGCTCAGCCGAAGCGCAACGCCATCACGCCGCAGACGATGACCAGCGTGCCGATGGCGCGCTGCCATCCGAACGGCTCGCGCAGCAGCAGCGTGCCGATCACGGCCGCGAAGAGCACAGAGGTCTCGCGCAGCGCTGCGACGACTGCAACGGGTGCGCGCGTCATCGCCCACAGCGCGATGCCGTAGCTCCCGAGCGACGCCAGCGTGCCGACGGATGCGATCTTCCAGCGGCCGGCCATGTAGCGCAGTGCGGCGCTGCGCTGCGGTCCGCGCTGCCATAGAACCAGCAGCAGATAGGGAATGCCGTCGAACAGGAACAGCGCGGCCACGTAGGCCGACGCGTCGCCCGAAGCACGCACGCCGAGCCCGTCGATCACCGTATAGAGCGCGATGATCGCGGCGTTGCTGAAGGCGAAGCGCAGGGCCTTGCGGCGCTGCGCCTCGCCGCTGGCGTGCAGCGCGGAACGCGACAGCCCGAGCACCAGGACGCCCGCGCAGATCACCGCCACGCCGATCCATGCCGAGACCGACAGGCGCTCGCCGATGAAGGCCACGCTGCCGAGCGCAACGAGCAGCGGTGCACAGCCGCGCATCACGGGATAGGTCAGGCCCAGATCGCCATGCCGATAGGCACCAGCCAATGCGATGTAGTAGCCGAGGTGGATCACCGTGGACGCCGCGATGTAGGGCCACGCCGCGGCATTCGGCAGCCCGGCATGCCACAACAGCGGCAGCGCGACGAAGAAGCCCAGGCTGTGGATCAGCGCAGTGTCGAGCTGCTTGTCGCGGCCGGACTTGATCAGCGCATTCCAACTGGCATGGAGCAACGCGCCGCAGAGCACGGCGAGGACGATCGGACCTGTCAGCGCCACCGGGTCGCCGCGATCACGAAAGCAGGCACCGGCGGGCGCGGTCGAGATAGTGCGCGAGCGGCGGCGTCTGCAACTGCGGCGCCTTGGCCAGGTCGTCCCAGAGCCGGAGCTTCACCGCGTCCTCGGCGTTCTCCTGCGCAATGAAGCTTGCGGCTTCATCTGCCGAGAAGACTCCGCCCTGCAGCAGCAGGCTCCGTTTCGAGTCATCGGACAGCGCGGCATGGTACGCAGGCCGGGTGGCGCACAGGTAGCGCTTGGCGTCGACATGCCATTGGATGGCACGCAGCACGCGGTCGCCGAAGACGCCGCGCAGGAAGGGCAGGGCGAAGTACTGGTGCAGGTCGTCGATGCCGCGCAGCGTGGGGGACTCGCCCTGGTCGTTCAGCAGGTGGCCAAGATCGTGCAGCAGTGCCGCCGTGACGAGTTCGTCATCGGCGCCGGCCTGTTCGGCCAGCCAGGCGGTCTGCAGCGCGTGTTCCAGCTGTGTCACGGGTTCGCCGCTGTATTGCGCGGCACCGTGGCGCGCGAACAAGGTCTCGATGTCGTGCAGCGACAGTGCCATCGCTCAGGCCTCCGCGCCGGCCGACAGCTTGTTTGCGCCGCCCGAAGCTTCCGCTGCAGCCGCTGCCTGCTTCTGCTGATAGTTGCGCTGTGTTCGCTCACGGCTATTCATCACATGCTGGTACATCGCCTGGCCGGCCGCTTCGGGGTCGCCCGCAGCGATGGCCTTGACGATCTGGCGGTGCTCGCGCGAATAGACCGTCATCGATTCGTTGGTCAGGTTCTGCCGGCGGAACAGCGACAGTTCGTTGACCAGCTTGCGGTAGGTGGCGGTGAGCTTGGCGTTGCCGGCGAGCTGCAGCAGCCGGTCATGAAACTTGAGGTTGAAGCGGTGGTAGTCACGTGCGTTGTCGGCCTTCACTGCCTGGTCCATCGCGTCGGCCAGCTGGCGCAACTCGCGCACTTCGGTGGCGCCGAGGCCCGCGGCCAGCTTGCGGCCGACGTACAGGTCCATCACGGCGCGCAATTCGAAGATCTCGAGCGCTTCCTCGATCGGTACGTGGCGCACGAACACGCCGCGGTTTTTTTCGGTCTGGACGAGGCCGGCTTCTTCAAGCATGCGGAAGGCTTCGCGCACCGGGCCGCGCGACACGCCGAGTTGCTCGGCCAGCGTCGACTCGGTGAGCTTGGCGCCGGAGTCCAGTTCACCGTCCAGGATCATGCGTTCGATCTCGGCCTGCACCAGGTTTGCGAGGGAATTGCACTGAAGCTGTGCGATGGCGGGGTTGGTGGAAATCTTCTTGGCCATGGCGGAATCGTAGGTCGTTCATTGTAGATTGTCTACGATTTACAGAAAACAGTAGGCAATCAGCGGAGGCAGGCCCCGATTTTGCTTTGCCGGTGT
>CAIQMJ010000928.1 GCA_903872875.1 uncultured Variovorax sp. | reverse complement strand
GCATGGCAGAACGGAGGCTCGTAGACACCGTGGTAGCTGCCGTAATAGATTGCGAAGGCGGTGGACGTCGGATCGGTCGGTGCCACGCCGCCGGGTCCGTAGGCCGCCTGGATCTGCGCATCGACGTCCACCGTTGTCACTGTCGTGACGCCGCGCGCGTCGAAGTCGGCCTTCATCGGAATCATGTGCTGCGCTGGCGGTATCACGGGGTCGCCGGAGGCGCCGCACAGCAAGGTGGCGGCGCGGGGTGTCCAGCCGAACATGTCGTTCTTCTTCGCGTCGACGTAGAGGCCGTTGCTGTCGTTGGTCTGGACGTCGATCAGGAAGTTGGCCTGGAACATCGCATCGCGTGCCTGTGCCGGCGTTCCGCCAAGTGCGCCAGGCAGCGCTCCGGAGGTCAGGAGCGTCCAGGCGGTCAGCGTCGGATTCGGCAACAGGTTTTCGATCGATGCGGCATACGGCGCCTTGAACGCCGCATTGACGTCGCTGTAGACGTTGCCATAGACCTTCTGCCATGACGTGACGATGAAGGGCACGAAATACTGGTAACCCGCGATGACGACCGGGCTGCGGAACGAGCCCGACAGGTTGTAGGGACCGGCCAGGTGGGCACCCGCCACGACGTTGAATTCGCCGGCGTTGTCGCGGCTCTCCGCGGCGCGATGGGCCGCCATCGACGCGTGGCCGCCTTGCGAGTAGCCGGTGAACATCACCTTGCCCGATAGCGTGCCGCCGGTCGTGGCCACGGCCAGCCGCGCGGCCCGGACCGCGTCGAGCACCGAGCGCGCCTCGGAATCGGCATGCAGATAGGGGTGGTAGGGAAACGCCGACTTGGCATAGCCGAGATAGTCGGTGGCTACCACGGCATAGCCCTGGGCCGCATACATGGCGGCCAGCAGGAAGGTCTCCGCATCCTGCGGGTCGGCCAGGGTGTGCAGCTTCTGGAAGTCGGTGCCCTTGGCGTAGGCCACCAGCGGCGCGGCGGCAGTGCAGCTTCCCGTCGGTAACAGCAGCACGCCTGATGCGTTGGTGTGCTCGTCCTTCGGTCCGCGCGTCGCGTAGTTGAGCGAGACGACCTTCACGTCGCAGCGCGCCTTGCCGCTGAGCGCCTGCAGGCCGCTGGCGGCGGTGCCGGCGTCGATCTGCGCCGCTGTCAGCGTGGTGAGCGTGACCGGTGTCTCCTGGAGCGTGCCGCTGCCGCTGCCGCTGCCGCTGCCGCTGTCGTTGTTGCCGCCGCCGCAGGCGGCCAGCAGACAGGTGATGGCGATGACGGTCGCCTGATGGAATTGCTTCATTGATGACTCCCTGTGAGCGTTTTTGAGCGGCCATCCTAGTTGCACCGCACTGGTGCGATACCAGGTAAGCCCGTGTCGCCGCCGCAGCTCGAGGGTGCCAGAGTCGTCGGTCCTGCGTCGCCCAGTCGACCAGCGCGTCGAAGGCTGGCCGCGCCCGCATTGGCGTGGTTCGCGATCGCGACCGCGACCGCCACGTAGCCCGCGACGCCGGCCGCGCTGCGCAGCGCGCCGTGGCCGCAAGATGGGCCACCTGAACATCCCCGGCCCGACCATCGAGGCCGTGCGCGCCATGGCGGATTTCACCGCCGCGCTGCTCGGCCTGCCGATCCCCCTGTCG
>CAIQMJ010000927.1 GCA_903872875.1 uncultured Variovorax sp. | reverse complement strand
GGCCTGGCCGTCGGCAACGATCGCCTCGGCCTGCGCGGGCTGGGTGATCAGCCCGACCGCGATGGTCGGCAAGCCGGTCCCGGCCTTGATGCGCTGGGCCATCGGTACCTGGTAGCCCGCGGTCACGGGAATCTTCTGCAGCGGCGACACCCCGCCCGAGGACACATGGATGAAGCTGCAGCCGCGCGCCGCCAGCGCCTGGCCGAAGACCACGCTCTGCTCCGTGTCCCATCCGCCGTCGACCCAGTCGGTGGCCGAGATGCGCACGCCGACCGGCATGCGCGCCGGCACCGCGGCACGCACCGCCTCGAACACCTCGAGTGGAAAGCGCATGCGGTTCTCGAGCGAGCCGCCGTAGGCATCGTCGCGACGGTTGGCCAGCGGCGACAGGAACTGGTGCAGCAGATAGCCGTGCGCACCGTGCAGCTCGATCGCGTCGATGCCGAGCGCTTCGGCGCGCTGCGCCGCCTGCACGAATGCAGCCTTGACGCGTTCCAGACCGGCCGCGTCGAGTTCCGACGGCGCGGGCTCGCCCGGCGCGTGCGGCAACGCGGACGGGCCGACCGTCTGCCAGGCGCCTTCATCGGGCCCGAGGCACTGGCCGCCTTCCCAAGGCACGTGGCTCGATGCCTTGCGCCCCGCATGCGCGAGCTGCACCGCGATCGGCATGCGCGAATGGCCGCGCACCGCCTTCAGCACGCGCGCGAACGCGGCCTGGTTGTCGTCCGAATACAGGCCGACGTCGCCCGGCGTGATGCGGCCGATGGCCTCGACCGCAGTCGCCTCGATCACCAGCAGCCCGGCGCCCGAAAGCGCCAGCTGGCCGAGGTGGATCGTGTGCCAGTCGGTCGGGTTGCCGTCCTCGGCAGAGTACTGGCACATCGGTGCGATGACGATGCGGTTGGGCAGCGTCAGCGGGCCCAGCGCGAAGGGAGTGAACAAGTGGCTCATCGACGGTCTTTCAGGCGCAGCATGCCTTCCTGCGCGGTGGAGGCGACGAGCTGGCCGTCGCGCGTGAAGAAGCTGCCGCGGCACAGGCCGCGGGCACCGTTGGCGTTTGGCGAATCGGTGCTGTAGAGCAGCCAGTCGTCGATCCGGAAATCGCGGTGGAACCACATCGCATGGTCGAGGCTGGCGACGCGCACCTGGCCGCTGAAGAAGCTCAGGCCGTGCGGCAGCATGGCGGCGCGCAGCAGGCCGTGGTCGGACGCATAGGCCAGCAGCGCACGGTGCAGCAGCGGGTCGTCCGGCAGCGGCGCGATCGCACGCACCCACATCTGGTTCGCGGACGCTCGCGGCACCGGGTTCACCGGGTCGAGCGGCTCGACCTGGCGGAATTCGAGGCCGTGCGGCGCCAGCCCCTTGTCGCGCCAGACGGCCGGCAGCCGGTCGCGCACCGCGACGCGCTGGGCCAGTTCGTTCATCAGGCCTTCGGGGGCCTGCACCTCGGGCGCCGCGATCTGGTGCTCGACGCCGTCGGACGCGGTCTGGAACGACGCCGACATCTCGAAGATCGTGCGGCCTTCCTGCCGCGCGACCACGTGCCGCGTCGTGAAGCTGCGGCCGTCGCGCACGCGGTCGACGGTGTACTCGATCGGTGCATGCTCGCCTGGCAGCAGGAAATAGGCGTGCATGGAATGCACGGGGCGGTCGGCGTCGACCGTGAGGCTGGCGGCGCGCAGCGCCTGGCCAAGCACCTGGCCGCCGAAGACGGCCGGCGTGCCGAGGTCTTCGCTCTGCGCGACGAAGCGGTCGGTGCCGGTGGGCTCCAGGCGCATGAGTTCGACGAGTTCGTCGACGAGGCGGGATGCAGTGGCGGGATCGGGGTCGGTCATCGTGGTCATGGGGCAATACCTGGGCAATCGGCCACGATAGCAAAGACCGGTCCACTCGGCGGGCGCGCGGCGGCTTGCCCCACGGCTGGCGAAGGTCGCCGGAATGCGTCACGCGCAGGCACGCGCCGTGCAAGGACGTGCGGGAACGCTCCAAAAGGGGCCTCGCATAATCCCGCGACCCACGATCCACTCCCGCCAAGGCCTCACCGAATGTCTTCCATCACCCTGCGCTTCCTCGCCGAGCCGAGCACCGTCAACTTCGGCGGCAAGGTTCATGGCGGCACCGTCATGAAATGGATCGACGAGGCCGGCTATGCCTGCGCGACCCGCTGGTCCAAGCGTTATTGCGTGACGGTGTTCATCGGCAGCATCCGCTTCCACCGGCCGATCAAGATCGGCGACATCGTCGAGGTCGAAGCCAAGCTGGTCTATACCGGCAGCACCAGCATGAACATCTCGGTGGAAGTGCGCAGCGGCGACATGAAGGTCGGCGACATGCAGAAGACGACCGAATGCCTGATCGTGTTCGTGTCGGTCGACCCGGACGGGCGGCCGATCCCGGTCGAGCCCTTCGTGCCCGGCACGGCCGAGCAGGTCGCACTGGCCGAGCGCGCCAAGGCGCACCTCGACGCGAGCCGCGCGGCGAGCCACTGAGGCTCGCCGCACGCGGGGCGATCAGCCGATCACGGTTCCCGACACCTCGCCCAGGCCGATGCGCACCGCGCCGTCACGCTCGCAGTAGCCGCGCAGCGTGAGCGTGTCGCCGTCTTCCAGGAAGGTGCGCGTCTCGCCGTTGGGCAGCGTCAGCGGCTGCTTGCCGCCGTAGGTCAGCTCGAGCAGCGAGCCGGCCTCGGCCAGCGTCGGACCCGACAACGTGCCGGAGCCGAGCAGGTCGCCCGGCTGCAGATTGCAACCGTTGACCGTGTGGTGCGCGACCAGTTGTGCGGCCGTCCAGTAGGCGGCCTGCGTGGTGTTGCCCTGCGTCAGGCGCGTGGCGGGCTCGCCGGCCGCACGCATCTTCGCGGTCTGCAGCCAGACTTCGAGCGTGATGTCGAGCGCGCCGCCGTCGCGGTTGGCGGCCGAGTCCAGGTACGGCAGCGGCTGCGGATCGCCTTCGGGCCGCGAGAACGCCGCGCGGAAAGGCGCGAGCGCCTCCATCGTGACGATCCACGGCGACAGCGTCGACGCGAAGTTCTTCGCGAGGAAAGGGCCGAGCGGCTGGTATTCCCAGGCCTGCAGGTCGCGCGCCGACCAGTCGTTGAGCAGCGTCAGGCCGAACAGGTGCTGCTCGGCATCGGCGATCGCGATCGGCTCGCCGAGCGCGTTGCCCTGGCCGATCAGGAAGCCGAGTTCGAGTTCGTAATCGAGCCGCTTCGACGGGCCGAAGCTCGGCGGTGCGGCCGGGTCGGAACCCGGTGCCTTGGTCTGGCCCTGCGGCCGCTTGAACTGCTGCCCGCTCACGCCGATCGACGAGGCGCGGCCGTGGTAGCCGATCGGCACCCACTTGTAGTTGGGCATCAGCGGCTGGTCGGGACGGAACAGCTTGCCGACCGTGGTGGCGTGGTGGATGCCGGTGTAGAAGTCGGTGTAGTCGCCGATGCGGCAGGGCACGGCCATCTCGACCGCCGACTGCGCGACCAGCGCCTTCGACCACGCGGCCTGCTGCGCGCTGCCTTCGCGTAAGCCCTCGGACAGCGTGGCGCGCAGCGCCTGGCGCTGGGCCGGGCTCGCCGCCATCAGCACGTTCATGTCGTCGGTGTCGACGACGCCCGCAGCCTTCAGGTCGAGCACCTGGTCGCCGATCGCGACGCCGATGCGGAAGGCCTCGGCGCTGCCGGCGGTCCGGAAGCGGCCGAAGGGCAGGTTCTGGATCGGGAAATCGCAGCCGGCGACGTCGGCAGACGCGACCCAGCTCTTGAGCTTCGGGTCGTGGGTGGTGTTCAGGGTGGTCATGGTTTGAATTGGTCTTTCAGGCCGGCCCAGCAGTCGGCGTAGTCGGCATCGAGTGCGGGGGTCTGCAGCGCCCAGGCGGTGGGAATGAAACGGTAGCGGCTCTCGAACATGAAGGCCAGGGTGTTGTCGAGCTTGCGCGGCTGCAGATCGGCGTGCGTCGCCTTGTCGAAGGCTTCCTCGTCGGGGCCGTGCGGCACCATCGCGTTGTGCAGGCTCGCGCCACCCGGCTTGAAGCCGCCCGGCTTGGCGTCGTACTCGCCCAGCACCAGGCCCATGAACTCGCTCATCAGGTTGCGGTGGTACCACGGCGGACGGAAGGTGTCTTCCATCACCAGCCAGCGCGGCGGGAAGATCACGAAGTCGCAGTTGGCCGTGCCGGGCGTGTCGCTGGGCGAGGTGAGCACGGTGAAGATCGACGGGTCCGGATGGTCGAAGCTGATCGATCCGATGGTCATGAAGTTCGCGGTGTCGTACTTCACCGGCGACAGGTTGCCGTGCCAGGCGACCACGTTGAAGGGCGACTGCTTCGTCGGCGCTCGCCAGAAGCGGCCACCGAATTTCTTGACGAGTTCGTAGCCGGTGTCGCCGCCGCCCTCTTCGCTCTCGAACGCCGCCACAGGCGCGAGAAAGTCGCGCGCATTGGCCAGGCCGTTGGAGCCGATCGGTCCGAGTTCGGGCAGCCGGAACTGGGCACCGTAGTTTTCGCAGACGTAGCCACGCGACAGGCCGTCGGGCAGTTCCACCTTGAAGACCACGCCGCGCGGCACCAGGGCGATCTCGCCCGGCTTGACGTCGAGCACGCCCATCTCGGTGGTCAGCACCAGCCGGCCCTGCTGCGGCACGAGGAGCATCTCGCCATCGGCGTTGACGAAGGCGCGGCGTGCCATCGACCGGCTGGCGCGGTAGATCAGCGCAGCGACGCCGGCCTGCGCTTCGACATCACCATTCGCGGCCAGGGTCTGGATACCGTCGACGAAGTCGCAGTCCACGCCGTCGAGCGGGATCGGGTGCCAGCGCATCGGCTCGGGCGGCAACGCGATGTCACGGTCGGCGCCGGTCGTCCAGTTCGACTGCGCATACGGTGCGTAGCGGCCCGACACCACCGACGGCTGCCGGCGGTACAGCCAGCTGCGGCGGTTCTCGTGGCGCGGCGCCGTGAAGGCCGTGCCCGAGAGCAGTTCGGGGTACAGGTCGAAAGGCGCGCGCTGCGGGCTGTTGCGGCCCTGCGGCAACGCGCCGGGCACGGCCTCGCTCGCGTATTCGTTGCCGAAGCCGCTCTGGTAGCGCCGCCCGGTGGAGGATTCGCTCGTCATGGATGTCTCCATTAAATTTGTCTAAACTGAATCTATTCGCTCAGGACGAATGACGCAAGTGTAAGCGCCGACGCGCTTCATGTCTAATTCCCGGCGTAGCAACGACTGGGGACACCACCACCATGACCACCGACAACGACCGCACGCAGCGCGGCATTCAGAGCATCGAAGTGGGCGGCCAGCTGCTTCGCGCGCTGGTGCACCACGGCCGGCCGATGGCGCTGAAGGACCTGGCGCGCGAGGCTGACATGACGCCGGCCAAGGCGCATCCGTACATGGTGAGCTTCGGCCGGCTCGGCCTGATCGAGCAGGACGGCGCGAGCGGCCACTATCGCCTCGGCCCGCTGGCGCTGCAGTTGGGACTGATCGGCCTGCAGCAGGCGAACCCGGTGCACATCGCGACGCCACTGACCGGCCCCCTCGCCCGGCAGATCGGCCAGACCGTGGGCCTCGCCGTCTGGGGCGCGCGTGGTGCCACCATGGTGCACATCGCGCAGGCGCCCTCGCCGGTGCATGTGAGCCTGCGCCATGGCACGGTGTTCTCGCTGACGCGCACGGCGTCGGGCAAGCTGTTCGCGGCCTATCTGCCGCCCGCCGAGGTGCGTGCGATGCTGGAGGACGAGCGCCGTCGCGAGAAGCAGCGCAAGGGTGAAGCGGCGTTGCAGGCCGGCATGCCGACGCCGCAGCCGCTGCCCTCGTGGAGCGCATTCGAGGCGGAGCTGAATGAGGTACGCGCCCACGGTGCGAGCCGCTCGACCAACGAGGTGATCCCGGGCGTGAGCGCGATGGCCGCGCCGGTGTTCGACCACAGCGGCGCGATCGTGCTCGCGGTCACCGCGATCGGACCGACCGGCGTGTTCGACACGCGCTGGGAGGGCGCGCTGGCACTGGCGCTGGGCGCCTGTGCGCGGAGCGTGTCAGAGCAGCTCGGTGCACCCCGCACAAAGCCCGGCTGAGCGCATGGATTTCGGCGCACCGGCGCCGCCACGGCGGCAAACTGGCGCGACCGGGCGCCTGCGACCCGGCGAAGTCCCTGCCTCATGCTCACTGAACTTCGTTCGCACGTCTGGGCCTATCCCGCGCTCGAAGCGCTCCACATCGTCGGCATCGCGCTGCTGCTGGGCAATCTGGTGACGCTTGAGCTGCGCGTCTGGGGTCGTTCCGTCGCGATCCCGGTCGATGCGCTGGCACGGCTCGCCCTGGGCATCGCGCTGGCAGGCTTTGCACTTGCCGCCGCCAGTGGCCTGTTGATGTTCGCGACGCAGCCGTCCGAGTTGCTGGGCAACCGGAGCTTCCTTGTCAAGATGGGCCTTCTTGCAGCAGCTGCTGGCAACGCGGCCTGGTTTCACGGCCGAGGCTCGCTGCGCAGACTCGACCGGACGGCACGGCTGCAGATGCTGGTGTCCACCGCGATCTGGATCGGCGTCGTGTTCTGCGGCCGCTGGATCGCCTACTGATTCGTCCACCGAACCGAGAAGGAGTCCACCATGTCAATCTCGATCCCGATACGTCGCCGCCGAGTTCTCCTGCTTGCCGCCGTGTCCTCCCCGCTCGCGTGGGCACACCACGGATGGAGCAGCTTCGACCAGGAGCGACCGATCTACCTCGAAGGCGCAGTCGTCACCAGCAAGTGGCAGAACCCGCATGCCGAATTGCTGATCGAGACCCCGCCGAGCCTCGCGCTGCCGTCCGACCTGAAGCAGCGTCCGTTGCCTGCCCAGAGCGCCGGCATCGACGGCCCCGCACTGCTCGCGAAAACCGTGCTGCCGACCAGGAAGGACCGACGCTGGGAACTCGAGCTCGCGCCGCTGACCCGCATGGCGGCCTGGCAGGTCGCAGAGATCAAGGCCGGGGATCGCATCGCCGCGGTGGGCTTCACGATGAAGGACGAGAAAGGCGACGCGGTCATGCGCGTCGAATACCTGTTCTTTGCGGGGAAGGTCTACGGATTGCGCTCGAGTCCCGCCTGAATCCGGCACCCCTTGCCCGGCCGGCTTCAGCCGCGCTTGCCGCCGACCACCAGCAGCACGCCGCCGACCACGATGGCTGCCACGCTCGCCCACATCGGGATGTCGACGTTTTCCTTCTCCTTCACGGACAACTCGACCGGGCCGAGCTTGGCCTGATGCGTCTCGCGCGTGAAGCTGAAGCCGCCGATGCCGATGCCGGCGATGCCCGCAACGATCAAGACGATGCCGACGATTCGGATGGGGTTCATTGGAGACGCACCTTGTGTATAGAGAGGCGACCATTCGACCTGCTCGCTGGCGAGCGCCGGGGCGGCGATTTGCGCTCGTGCGCGTCAGCGGCGCGCGCGACTTGCGCCGCGCACAGGCCAACAGACTCAGCTGGGTTTGGCCGCTTCCAGCGCGTCGCGTGTGCGCGTCGCCTCACGGCGCGCGGCATCGGCAAAGTCGTCGCCGGCCGAGGCGTAGCAGATCGCGCGCGAGGAATTCACGATGATCGGCGCGTCGCCGCGCCAGCCGGCGCGCACGGTGGCAACCGCGTCGCCGCCCTGGGCACCGACGCCCGGGATCAGCAGCGGCACGGTGGGCGCCAGCGCACGCACGCGCTCGATCTCCGCCGGATAGGTCGCACCGACCACGAGGCCGAGCTGGCCGTTCAGGTTCCAGGGGCCTTGCGCCAGGCGCGCCACGTGCTCGTACAGCAGCGGCTCGCCGGGCACGCTGGCCAGGCGCTGGCTCTGCAGGTCGTCGCCGCCGGGGTTGCTGGTGCGGCACAGCAGGAACGCGCCCTTGCCTTCGTGCCTCAGATAGGGCGCGACCGAGTCGAAACCCATGAACGGCGACAGCGTGACCGCGTCGGCGCCGTAGCGCTCGAAAGCCTCGATCGCGTACTGCTCGGCGGTCGAACCGATGTCGCCGCGCTTGGCGTCCAGGATGATCGGCACCTGCGGCGCGACGCGGCGGATGTGCTCCATCAGGCGCTCGAGCTGGCCTTCGGCCCGGTGTGCCGAGAAGTAGGCGATCTGCGGCTTGAACGCAATCACCAGGTCAGCGGTCGCGTCGACGATGCGCGCGCAGAAGTCGTAGATCTTGTTGGCGTCGCCCTTGAGATGGGCCGGGAACTTGGTGGGTTCGGGATCGAGCCCCACGCACAGCAGGGAGCGGTTTTGCCGCTCGGCGGCGTGCAGTTGTTCGATGAAGGTCATGTGCCGCGATTTTAGTTGGCGCCTTCCGCCAGACTCAGACGGTGCCGGGCGCCACGGGCTCCGCGGCATCGGCCGCCAGGCAGAGGTCGGCCCACGCACGCGCCTTGTCGGCCGGCGTGCGCAACAGATAGGCCGGATGGTAGGTCGCGACGACCGGCGCGCCGTCCAGGACGGCCGCCTCGCCCACCTGGCCGCGCAGCTTGCCGAGCGGCTCGCCGCGCGCCAGCAGGCTCTGCGCCGCCAGCGGTCCCATCGCCAGCACGATGCGCGGCGCCAACGCCCCGGCCTGCGCCTGGAACACGCTGGCGAACGGCTGCGGACTGCCCTCGCGCCCCGACGCCACGCCACGGTGCGTGCGCATCAGGTGCACCGGCAGCGCGCCGGAATGCAGCTGGAGCGCACGCAGCATGTTGTCGAGCAGGCGCCCGGCCTCTCCCGCGAAGGGTTCGCCATGGCGGCCGTCGACATCGGGCGGCATGTCGGCCACGATGAGCCAGCCGCCCTGGGCCGTGTCGGTGCCTTCGCCGGCGTAGAGCCGGCGTGGCGCTTCGACCAGCACGCCGGCGCCGAGCGCCGGCGGCGGGGCCGTGGCGGGTGCGGCAGGTGCGATCGGTGCAGCGGGCCGGGCGGCCGCCGTCGGCACCGGGCGGGACGGCGGTGCGTCGGCCTGCGCGACCACGCCCGTCGCTTCAGGCGATCCGGCATCGGCCACCACCACAGCCACCGTGGCGGTCGGCCACCAGACCTTGATGCCCATCTCCTCGAGCATCGCGCGTTGGCGCGCATCGAGATTCATGCGTTCAGCCCTCCACGGGCGCAGCCCGGCTCGTCCAGTCTCAGGCTCATGACGATCGCGTCCTCGCGCGGCCCGACATGCATCGGGTAGTAGCCCTTGCGCACGCCGACGCGCCGGAAGCCGTGGCGGTCGTACACGTCGAGCGCGCGCTGGTTGCTCTTGCGCACCTCGAGCCACAGCCACTGCGCGGCCTGCGCGCGCGACCAGCCGGCGAGCGCGTCGAGCAGCATGGCGGCCCAGCCCTGGCGCTGGAAGGCCGGCGCGACGGTGATGTTGAGAAGGTGCACTTCGTCGACGCCCATCATCGCGATGAAATAGCCGATGAGGGTCTCGCCGCCCAGCAGCAGCTGGCAGCGGTAGCCGGCGGCCATCGAGTCGATGAAATTGGCGCGCGACCAGGGGTGCGTATAGGCCGAATCCTCGACGGCACACAGCGCATCGAGTCGCTCGATGGTGAGAGGTTCCAGGCGGACTTCTTCGGGTTCAAGGACGGCGCTCATGGTCAGCGGACGCGGTGGATGCGGCCTTGAGGGCCGCGCGTTCATCGGTGGTCTGGGCGACTTTATCGCGAACGTAGAGCGGCCAGGCGTCGGCTGGCGCAACGTCGAAACCCGCGGCCAGCAGCGCAGGCGCGAGCCGCAGCATCGCAGCAGCGGTCGGCAGCACCTCGTGGCGGGCGACGGCGGCCGGCAACCGTTCGCCGTAGGCCCCGAAGGCATTGCCGGCCAGCGCCCAACCCTCCGGCACGGCGAGCGCCTCGGGCGCCAGCAATTCGGGCTCGACGCTGCGCTGTGGCACGTCGAAATCGTAGGCGGCGGCGTAGATCTGGTCCATCCGCGCATCGAGCGCCGCCACCACCTGCCGCGTGCCGAATCGCGCGCGCGCTTCTTCGGCGACCGCCTGCAACGTATCGATCGGCAGCAGCCGCAGCCCGGCGCCGAAACCCAGGCCCTGCGCGACCGAGCAGGCCGTGCGCAGCCCGGTGAACGAGCCGGGGCCGCGGCCGAACACGATGGCGTCGAGATCGCCCAGCGCCAGCCCGGCATCACGCAGCAGTTGCCCGATCAGCGGGATGAGCGTGGCGGACGCGCGCGCGCCGCCCTCGCCGTTGTGCTCGAACAGCCGGTCGCCATGTCGAACGGCGATCGAGAGCACCTCGGTGCTGGTGTCGAAGGCGAGCAGGCGTTCAGGCATTGCAGCGCCCTCCAGCCACGGCGCGTGCCGGCGCCGCCGGCACGACCCGCGCCGCACGCACGCCGAACAGGATGCCCGCCGTCACCAGCACCAGGCCCGCAAGCAGGCTCCAGTGCATCGGCTCGCCGAGCAGCAGCACCGCGCCGAGCGCCGACAGGCAAGGCACGAGCGCGGTGATCATGGTGGAACGCACCGGTCCGAAGTACTGGATCATCCGCGTGAACGCGATGCCCGCCACCACGACCGACAGCAGGCCCTGGAAGGCCATCTGGAACAGCGCTTCGCTCCACGGCGCGCTGCCGATCCGGCTGGACGCCCAGCCGCCCGCGACCATCACCGCGTAGACCGGAACGTAGGTCAGAAAGGCGAACACCGTGATCGCGATGGTGGCGCGCACCGCCTCGAGACGGAAGCGCCGCGCCGTCACCGTGTAGACGGCCCAGCAGAAGGAGGTGCACATGAAGAGCAGATCGCCCTTCCAGACTTCGCCGCCGTCGAAGGCGGCCATCAGGCTGCGGCCACCGACCATGACGTCACCGGCGAGGATCAGGCCCAGTCCCAGCGCGCGTGCACGGGTGATGCGGTCGTGCAGCACGACGATCGCGAGCAGCGAGGTCCACAGCGGCAGGCTGCCGGGCAGCAGCACCGAGGCATGTGCCGCGGGCGCGAAGAAGAAGCCGGTGTACGCGATCAGCGCATAGCCCAGCCCGCCGACGGCGCCGGTGATGACGGTAACGCGCAGCCCGAGCGGTGACAGGCCGAACAGCGCGCTCCGGGCAGTCGCCGGATGTTCCCGGCGGTCGTGCATCGCGAGCCACGCACCCCAGGGCAGCAGCACGGCGCCCGCGCCGCAGACGCGCAGGAAGCCGAGGTCGAAGGCGCCGAGTGAACGGGCCGCCGAAGCGCGCGCGATGAGGATGAAGGCGGTCCAGGCCAGCACCGCGGCCACGGCGGCAGCGATCCCCGTGGTTCGCTCCGAAAGACGCGGCAGGCGCGAGGGACGAGGCGAACGGGCGGATTCAGCGGACATGCCCCGATTATCGAGGCGCTCCGGCGGCATGCGCCCGGCTGGGGCCTTGCGCCCCGACGCCGTGGCGCTCGGGATAATGGCCCGATGCCTCTTGTCTTCTCGCCGG
>CAIQMJ010000926.1 GCA_903872875.1 uncultured Variovorax sp. | reverse complement strand
TGGGACGTTAGCTCAGTTGGTAGAGCAGCGGACTTTTAATCCGTTTGTCGTGGGTTCGACCCCCGCACGTCCCACCATTAGTCCCTTTTAACTCAACGAGTTGCGGCCATCCTTGGATGATCCGCAGGGTGCGGCCGGCACGCTGCGTGTACGGTGCGTGTAGTCTCCCTTTGCCTCTACACGCCGACTCCCGGTCTTGGTCGCGTGAATCCTGTCCGGGGCATCCACTGCTTCAGCGTGCAGCGCTTCGTCTGCAAGATGAGCGTACTTCTGCGTCGTGGCGGTGTTGATGTGCGGCACCAGTTCGTGATCTCGCACACATCCTCGACTCTGCCCGCAGGCGCGCGTGTCGGCTACGACTTGTCCACCGGGCTTTCTCCTCTACTGCCGCAACGGCAAGATCTATCGGCACCGGCTCACCTATGTCAGCGCTACGGTTGGCGTGTTCAACGCGACTGACATGGATGCCCCCGTCGCCAAGGACGGACTGGGTGGGTGGACAACAAGGATCGGGCGTTGGGCATGACGAGGGCAACGCGCGGGGTTGGCATGCGTCAGGCGCGCGAGTGGTACAGACCGCGCTCCCTCAGGACCGCTTCGCGCGCGCGGCGTGCGCCCCTGAATCGAACGGCGAACCTGCTGGTTGCCACGTCGGCCTTTCGGGCCGACCAGGTCAAGGCAAAAAAGAAGATGCCGGAAAAGGCGTAAAGCACCGCAGCGGTGGAAACGAAAGTGATGAGCATGGGAAGGCCTCCTGTGTTCGGACAGTCTCTGCCCGTCAGAAAGTCTCGGCTTCGGCCGAGTTATTCCATCGCCCTGATGCCCGCCGGTGGCGCGGCCCGGCGCCCGGGGCTCGCGCACCCCGCATCACCGGGCGGCAGGCGCTTCTGACCAACATGTCAGGCAGCTGCCGGGCTTCAATGCCAGGGCAGGTACAACCCACGGGCCGATCGCGGCACCCCGGCATCGTCTACGTCGTCAGGCTGGCAAGTCCAGCGTTCGGAAATGACCGAACACTGGACCATCCATCCGACAGCTACTGCGCGCAGGTGTAGCTCGACGCCAGGTTCTGATCGCCGCTGCCTTTGTAGCTGGGGTACGCCGGATAGCGGCACAGTGGACGACTCTGGGCCACGGTGTAGGCCGTTGCAGATCCGGTCCCGGCTGTCGTGATGCGCATCTGCGTCGGAGCGTCGGCCGGCGTGACCGAACGTTCGACCCAGTCGATCAGTGGCGTCATCAGGTTGGCAGCGGTCGGGACCGTCGCGCCGTTGCCTCCGCCCCCATGTCCCGTCATCGGGCTCACGTAGTAGCGGATGAAGCTGTCGACCTTGGTTTGCGTCATCTTCTCGGTCAGACGGTTGTACAGCTTGAACTGCGCACGCGGATTCGAGATGGTGTCCGCCGCTGAGGTGTTCAGGATGACCTTGCCACCGCGTGACATGAAGGGCGTCCAATCGTCGTCCGGATCGATGTTTTGCGAGAACACCTGGATCTTTTGCTTCTGTGCATCGAGATCGCTGAAGAGCTCGAGCACATTACAGCTTTGCGATCCGCAGAAGTATTCGCGCACCAGCGCAACGCCTAGAAAGCCACCACCGGCGCCGCCGAAAGTCGTGCCCTGTGCAAGTGCTGGCTGTGTGGCGACGAGCAGGCTCAGTCCTTCCAGCGCACCCCAGCCCGGATAGCTGGTTTCGTTGTTCTTCAAGGCATAGTTGTACTTCACGTCACCGAGGAAGGCGGGACCCTGCAACGTTCGAATCTGGCGGTCTGTCACGCAACTGGTGGTCTCCGCTCCGGTGCAACGGATGGCGGCGAATGCGTCAGGCTTGGTGACGGGATCGAACAGCGCGTTGCACCCCAGGTAGTTTTGGATGATTCCATCGGAAGCACCATCCAACGCGTCACACTGGCGCAGCACCTCGTTCCTGATCGCCGTGGTCTTGCTCGATGGCACCCAGGCAGCCGGGTCGAGCTGCAACGCGCCCTGGAGTTGGGGGTTGAAGTTGAGATTGGCGAAGTACGACAGGAAGTCGCCTGCGAAGACGCCGTCATAGTCAGCCGGATAGCGCGTCAGTGCCGTGATGGCTTCACGCCCGCCCTGGGATTGACCTGCCCAATAGTTCACTGCCGACGACTTGCCGTACATCAGCTTCATCACGGCGAAGGACGCGTCGTGCGTCTTCTTGATGCCCGCGTAGAGAAAGTTCTCGAACGATTCCGACAGCGTCGGAAAACTCGGGTTGTCGATCCAGTCGTTGCCGGAGGAATGCCCGGAATCGCCACCGTACAGCGCATAGCCCGCATTGATGGGTGACTTGACGTTGACGGGCAGCATCGCCGCGAACGGAGAGCCACCACGGCTTGACGGCGTGTCGATGAAGCCCGGAATAGAACCGTTCGTTCCGCCGCCGCCAATCTGCCAGGATTTCTGGTTCCATTCCGTGGGAATGGCAACGCGGAAGTTGATCGGCTTCGAACTGGCGTCTTTCGGGTTGATCACGCCCGTGATGCGGCAGTACTGCGGAGAGGCGGCGTTCACGGCCACATCACCGGTCGCTGCAACCAGGCTCGCGGCAGTCACGGTTGCCCCATTGGTAGGCAAACCGATGTCGGCAGCGTCGATCGTCTTGCCCAGCATGTCCGCGCAAGCAACCAGCGGCGAAAGTGCCAAGCTCACCCGGATCTGGGTGCGAGCGAACTTGAGGGTTCGGCTGTCATACACCTTGATCAGGTTGTCGCCGGGCACGAGGCCGGATAGTTTGGCGGTGGTCGAGGTGCCGTTGAAGCCCGCCGCGAATGCTGCGGTCACGTCGACGCCATTGAGCGTGACGGCCATCGCCGACAGCGCAGCGCTCGACGGTGCCGTGATTGAAAGCCGAACCGATCCATCGCCGTCCGAAGGAAGCAACGTCGGGTTTTCTCCGCCGTTGAGACTCAGGATGGTGTACGCACCCTCTACCGGGGTCTCCGCCACTGGCGCCGGCGCGGGTGCGGGTGCGGGGGCCGGCGCAGGTGCGGGGGCAGGGGCCGGCGTGCCGTTTCCATCACTGCCGCCGCAGCCGGCCATCGCCGCCGCAGCAAGCGTCCCGACCAATACCAATTTCGCTCTCGATGACATGAGGTCTCCTAGTTGGTTGCCCTTGATCGGGCCGTTCGTGTGTCTGGCGGAGGCGATATTACTTATGAGTGGTAACTAAGTTGCCGGTGTAAACCCGATATGGATTCAACCAAAGGTCGGCTAATTTCGGTCGGAAATGCTGATGAGTCAGCAGGAAGTTTTGTTCCCTTCACCCACCCACGATTTCTCCCATGACGCCAGCTAGACTGCCTGCCATGACGTCACGTGATCGCGCAGAACTTCGCAGGCACCATCTGGGAGGGTTGAATCACAGTCGAATGCAGGGTTTGTTGGGCTACAACCTGGCACAAGCGTCGATCCCCGCATTCAGCGTCTTCGAACGCTCGATCGGCAGTCCCTTGGGTTTGCGGCAGGTCGAGTTCACGATCCTCGTTCTGCTCGACTCCAACGCCGAGGTGACAAAGAAGGCGTTGTCCCATGCGCTTGATATCGCAGCGCCCAACCTGACTGTCATCCTTGATCGCCTCGAAAAGAAGGGGCTGCTGACGCGCACGCGCAGTGAGGACGACAAGAGAGCGCAGCATGTCCATCTCACTTCGAAGGGGCGCACGCTGGTGCAAAAGGCTGATGCCATCGCTCTGGTCATGGAGCAGGAACTCCTGGGGCACTTCACTTCGGCGGAGCAGGCAATGCTGTTTGAACTCCTGCAAAGGGTGGCGGTTCTGCGCAAAGCGGGACGATGACCATGCCCGAGCGGTCATGTTCCGAGCGACGTGCCAACTGACAGCCCGGCATGAAATTGAAGTGTTCCCCTGGCGCTGCTCACTGGCCTGATCCGGCACGCCAAAAATCCCTCTTGAAATCTTTTGGGACTGCTCCTACCTCACCTCCCGGATGCGCTGGAGACGCCTCCGGCGCTCTGTTCAACACTTTGAATGGAGGTTTTTCGCCATGTATCGGTCCCTGTTTCCACGAGATATGTTCGCAGAGATGGATCGCCTGCAACGCGACATGCAACAGGCGTTCGATCTGTCTCCCACCATCCGTGGCTTTGCCCGCAACGGTTTTCCCGCCTTGAACGTGGGCGGCACGCCTAAAAGTATCGAGATCTACGCCTTCGCACCGGGCATAGACCCGGCAACGCTTGAAGTCAATCTTGAGCGAGGACTGCTGACCATCGCAGGGGAGCGCAAGAGCGCGCTGCCGGAGGCAAACGCCAAGACAGCCATTCACATCAACGAACGTTTCGAAGGACGTTTTCGCCGCGTACTGACATTGCCCGACGACGCAGACCCAGAAGCGGTGTCCGCCAAGCTGCGCGATGGTGTGCTGCACATCACCGTTCAGCGTCGCGCGTCTGCTCAGCCTCGCCGCATCACCATCCAGTAATCACGGACCCAAAATCAGAAAGGAGAAGAGCCATGCAAACCGATGTCCAAACCGCCATCACTGGCAATGCAGCGCGCACTGGCGCATTGGAGAACGGACCGCGCTACAGCGACGCAGCACTGACGCCGCCTGTCGACGTGATCGAAGACAGCAACGGCATTACCCTCTACGCGGACCTGCCGGGCGTGAATCGCGAAAACTTGAACCTTCATGTTGAAGCTGGCACGCTGACCATCGAAGCAGAGTCCCATCTGCAAGTCCCTGAGGGGCTCGCCTCCCATCACACTGAAGTGGGCCTCGCGCGCTTCCGCCGCGTCTTCACGCTGAGCAAGGAACTCGATACAGAAAAAGTTTCGGCTGAACTCGCGCAGGGTGTACTCAAGCTTCGCATCCCGAAGGCCGAGCATGCCCAGGCGCGACGCATCGAGGTGCAAGTCGCGTAGTCGGCGGGATCGGCAAACCTTTGGCCGGCGAGCCCCTTGCCCGCCGGCCGAAGGCTTTTCAGCTTGCCTCATTCAACCAGGCGAGTTTCATGATCGCCGAGAGGGGCCCGCGGGACGATGAGGCCTCGGAACTCTTGCACAGTGCACGGCTTGCACGGTTAGAACCGGCCTTGCCCGTCACCTGTGCGGTCATGTACCCAGCGCACCGCCTGCTGCTCGGCATGCCGTAGCGCTTCTGCCGCGCTGCCATAGGGCTCGGTGTCGATCGGCAGTGCCATCTGCTCCACCCCACTCAGCCCGTGCTGATATAGGACGTGCGGCTGGTAAAGCGTACGGCCCGCCTCTCTCGCGCTGCAGATGAAGTGACACCCGTGGTACGTGAAAGATCGGTCTTCATGCGATCCGACGGTCGAGGGCAGAGAGGGGTTGGGTTGCATCGATGTCTCCTTGACCCATGCTTCCCTCTGCCAGCCATGTTCATTGCCAGACAGAAGCGTACAAGGGTGCCGGACTCTCCCTTCGGCAACGCGCAACGCCAGTCATGCACGTAGGCGGTAGTGCACGAGGGACCGCTCGTGCCTCCGACCGTGAACGAGTGCTCGCGCCCAGATCATCAGCTTTCATTTTTTTGAAGGAACCGATGTGAATCAAAAGGACCCGACGAGCGACAAGTCACTCGGCCCAAGCCCGACAAAAGAAAGTCGTGGTCATGCCGCTGATCTGCCCGGAGCAGCAGAGACCAAGAAGACTGTTGACAGCCAGAAAAAGGCAGTGCCAAGCCAGGGATCGAAAGCCAAATGAGATCCGGGGAGCGGTGAGTCCGGGGCCTGCATGTAGGCATCAATCAAGTGCGAGAAGCCCCGCCGCGTTGATTGATGTCGATCGCCGTTGGCGCTGATCCGGTCCCGGGCCAGATACGCGCATATCCATGCGTATTGATTTCGCCGCGTTTCGGAGACGCGTTTCCGGTGATCGAATGCTCAGCGTCTGCGGATTCTTGCCAGCAGGCGCGTCAGTCCAAGGGTGGAACGTGGAGGCAAGCGCTCTTCGATGCGCATTCCGGGGTCGGCCGGCGGTGCGCCCGCAGGTTCGGGGAGCGCGTGCTGCACCGCTTTGGCGACACGCACGCAGTCCTTGATGTGCAACTCTCCGAGTGCGCGCAGCGCGGCATAGCCCAGCGCCGCGGAGATTGCCTGGCCGGCGATCGGCACATACTTGGTCGCCTGCTTGGCGCTAAGGCGAACACCCGCATGGCGCGCCAGCGCGATGAGCAGGTCGCGCGTGATGAGTCGGCCGACGAGCAAGGCGCCCACCGTGGATGCCGCCTTTTGGATCCGCTCTCGTTTCTGCGGAGCCAGATGCTCGATCTGCGTGACCGACAGGCCGAACTCGGCGCTGATCTGCGGAATGAGCCGCGAGAGCAGTGCGGCATCGGCGGCCCAATCGAGCCCCGGCAGTGGCACAGCGCTGGCAGCCGCCGCCAGCAGTGCCTTGCGGCCGATGAGGCGCCGGCTGCGCTGGATGGCGGCAATCAGCGCGGCATCGCCTTCTGCCAGATCGAGAGTTGAAGGCACGTTGTGTTCCCTCCTGATCCGCATCGGCGCAACGCTCAGGCCGCCAACGTCTCAAGTTGGTCGGACAGCGCGAGCCATCGTTCTTCCAGCCGCGCGATCTCGTCGTTGATCAGCTTCAGCCGCTTGCCGGCGTCGGCGATCTCCGGAGCGGGGAGCGGCTGCGCCAGGCGCATCTCGAGCTGAGCTTTCTCGGCACCCGCTGCGGCGAGGCGCTCGTCGACCTGTGCCAACTCGCGCTTGAGCGGCTTTTGCTGCTCGCTGCGCTGCTGGCGGCTCTGGGCGTCCTGCTTGCGCTGGTCGCGACCGCCTGTCGCGGAGGCCATCTCCGCAGACACCGACGGCGCGGGTACCAGTGTTGCGGCCACCGGTGCGGCGACTGCTGCACTCGCCGCGCTCTTGATCGCCTCCTTGGCTTCCTCGCGAAGCCGCTTGGCTTCGTCGAGGAGGTAGCGCTGATAGTCGTCGAGGTCGCCGTCGAAGTCCTTGACCACGCCGCGTCCGACCAGCCAGAACTCGTCGCAGACCGAGCGCAGCAGCGCGCGGTCGTGGCTCACCAGCATCAGCGTTCCCTCGAATTCGTTGAGTGCAACGGCCAGCGCCTCGCGCGTGGCGAGGTCCAGATGGTTGGTCGGCTCGTCCAGCAGCAGCAGGTTGGGGCGTTGCCAGACCATCATCGCAAGCACCAGGCGTGCCTTCTCGCCGCCGCTCATCGTGCCGACCGGCTGCTTCACCATGTCACCGTTGAAGTTGAAGCTGCCGAGGAAGCCGCGCAGCGCCTGCTCTCCGGTCGGCTCCTTGGCGGCAGCGCCCAGTTCGCGTGCCATGCGCACCATGTGCTCGAGCGGCGTGTCCTGCGGGCGCAGCACGTCGAGTTCCTGTTGCGCGAAGTAGCCGATGTTCAGTCCCTTGCCTTCGGTCACGTCGCCTGCGAGCGCGCCCATCTCGCGCGCGATGGTCTTTACCAGCGTCGACTTGCCCTGGCCGTTCGCGCCCAGGATGCCGATGCGCTGGCCGGCCAGCACCGACCGGTTGACGCCGCGCAGGATGGTCTTCGGTTCCGTGTCCTCGGCCACATAGCCGAAGCTCGCATTGCTGATCGACAGCATCGGATTCGGGATGTTGCCCGGCTCCTTGAACTCGAAGTTGAAATCGGCCTCCGCCAGTAGCGGCGCGACCTTTTCCATGCGCTCGAGCGCCTTGACCCGGCTCTGCGCCTGCTTGGCCTTGCTGGCCTTGGCCTTGAAACGGTCGATGAACTTCTGCAGATGGGCGATCTTTTCCTGCTGCTTGCCGAAGGCGGCCTGCTGCTGCTCCATGTGCAGCGCGCGCATCTCCTCGAACTTGCTGTAGTTGCCGCCGTAGCGCAGGAGTTTGGCGTGCTCGATGTGCAGCGTGACGGTGGTCACGGCGTCGAGGAATTCGCGATCATGGCTGATCACGATCATCGTGCCGGCGTACTTCTGGAGCCAGGATTCGAGCCAGACGAGAGCGTCCAGATCCAGGTGGTTCGTCGGTTCGTCGAGCAGCAGCAGGTCGCTCGGGCACATCAGCGCGCGGGCGAGCTGCAGACGCATGCGCCAACCGCCGGAAAAGCTGTTCACCGGCTGGTCGAGCTCGTGGCTCTTGAAACCGAGGCCGAGGATCAGCGCCTGGGCGCGCGGCAGCGCGTCATGTTCGCCCGCATCGGCGAGATCGGTGTAGGCATGGGCCAGCGCCATGCCGGTGTCCGCGTCATCGGGATTGGCCTCGTAGCGGGCCTCGACCTGGGCGAGCGCCTCGCGCAACTCGGTCAGCCGCGTGTCGCCGCCGACCACGAACTCGCTGGCCGATTCGTCGGTCTCGGGCATGTTCTGCGCAACCTGCGCCATGCGCCATTGCTTCGGCTTCGAAAAGTCGCCGCCGTCCTCATGGAGCGTGCCGTTGAAGAGTGCGAACAGCGTCGACTTGCCGGCGCCGTTGCGCCCG
>CAIQMJ010000925.1 GCA_903872875.1 uncultured Variovorax sp. | reverse complement strand
TCCGCGGCGGGCTTGCTGCGACCCTCGGTCTCATCCTCGGGGACCAGGTGCTGATGTGGGCGGCCGTGGGTGGCGTTGCAGCCGTGCTGGCGGCCTATCCGGCGGCCTTCAAGGCAGTCCAATGGCTGGGCGCCGTGTATCTTGCATGGTTGGGCTTCAAGATGCTGCGCGCCAAACCGGGTGACGCGCCGATCCTGAACATCCGTCCGCGCCAGTACCTGCGCCAGGCTTTCACCATCACGCTACTGAACCCGAAGGCAATCGTGTTCTACATGGCATTCTTCCCGCTGTTCATCGATCCGGCGCACCATCAAGGCATGAAGACCTTCGGCGTGATGGCGCTCACCATTGCTTTGCTGACTTTCCTCTACGGCCTCGCCGCCACCTTGTTGACCCATTTCCTCGCAGAGCGGATGCGTGCCAATCCGCGGATCTCCAATGCGCTGGAAAAGCTGGCGGGCGTATTCCTGATCGCCTTTGGCGCAAAGCTCGCGATCTCGCGCTAAATCCAGATCCCCATGGCCAAGATTTTCTGTATCGCCAACCAGAAGGGCGGTGTCGGCAAGACAACCACCACCGTCAATCTGGCCGCCGGCCTGGCCGCTGTCGGCCAACGCGTGCTGATGATCGACCTGGACCCACAGGGCAATGCGACCATGGGGTCTGGCATCGACAAGCGCCAGCTTGAAACCACGGTGTACGACGTGCTGCTGGAGTCGTCGTCCGTTGCCGAGGCCCGCGTCCGAGCCGAGCGTTGCGGCTACGACGTGCTGGGCGCCAACCGCGAGCTTGCTGGCGCCGAGGTCGAGATGGTTGCACTGGACCGCCGCGAAAAGCGCCTGCGCACCGCGCTGGCGGCAGTAGGTGCCGAATACGACTTCATCCTGATGGATTGCCCGCCCAGCCTCAGCATGCTCACGCTGAATGGGCTGTGCGCCGCGCATGGCGTGATCGTGCCGATGCAGTGCGAGTATTTCGCGCTCGAAGGGCTGACCGATCTGGTCAACACCATCAAACAGGTTCATGCCAATCTGAACAAGAACCTGCAGATCATCGGCCTGCTGCGCGTGATGTTCGATCCGCGCATCACGCTGCAGCAGCAGGTGAGCGATCAGCTCAAGGCGCATTTCGGCGAGAAGGTGTTCGACACCGTCATTCCGCGCAACGTGCGCTTGGCCGAGGCACCGAGTTACGGTCTGCCGGGCGTGGTCTTCGATCCGATGGCGAAGGGCAGCCAGGCCTTCGTGGCCTTCGCGCAGGAGTTGGTCGCCAAGATGCCGCCCGCCAGCGCGCTCACCGGTACTGCGCCGCCGGTGCCGTCGGCCCCACTGCCGGTCAATCCGCCGCCGTCCGCCGTCATCTCGCATGACAGCGCGCCGTGAACGCCGAACGAACCTTCTCTGCGACCGCGGGCATGGAGTCCGGGTGCCCGCTGCGCGTCCTGTTGCTGCCCGGCTGGCTGAACAGCGATGCGGCCCACTGGCAGAGTCGCTGGGAAGCCGTGCACGGCGACCATCGCGTCGAACAGCACGACTGGCTGCGTCCGTTGCGCGGCGACTGGTCGATGCAGCTCGAGGAAGCGGTGCTCGCCGCTGACGGCCCGGTCGTTTTGGTCGCGCACAGCCTGGGGTGTCTGCTGGTCGCCGCATGGGCCGCGCATTCGCTCAACACTGCGAAGGTGCGCGCAGCGCTGCTGGTTGCGCCGGGCGATCTGGAGCGTGACGATCTGCGCCAGATGATTCCCGGCTGGGCGCCCATCGTGCGACAGCGCCTGCCGTTCCCCGCGCTGCTGGTGGCGGCCGGCAACGATCCCTACTGCGACGCAGACCGTGCGCGCCAGATGGCCCGTGACTGGGGCGCGCGCTTCGTGGATGCCGGACCGAGTGGCGGCCACCTGAATGGCGAGTCCGGCCTGGGCGACTGGCCCGAAGGCCGAGCCTTGCTGAACGATCTCCTGAAAGAAAGCTGACTGATGGCCACCAAGAAACCCAAGGGCCTCGGCCGCGGACTCGAAGCCTTGCTGGGCCCGACCTTCAACGGCCCTGACGCCGGTGGCGCGAAAGACCTGGTCATTTCGAACCCGACGACGCTGAAGCTCGACCAGATGGTCGCGGGCGTCTACCAGCCACGCACGCGCATGGACGAGGGCGCGCTCTACGAACTGGCCGAGAGCATCAAGGCGCAGGGCATCATGCAGCCGATCCTGGTGCGTCGGCTCGATGCGGACATGGCGGTTGCGAAGAACGCCGAGTTCGAGATCATCGCGGGCGAGCGCCGCTTCCGTGCGGCCCGGTTGGCCGGCCTGGACAGCGTGCCGGTGCTGGTTCGCGATGTGCCGAACGAAGCTGCGGCGGCGATGTCGCTGATCGAGAACATCCAGCGTGAAGATCTGAATCCGCTGGAAGAGGCGCAAGGCCTGCAGCGTTTGGTCGCCGAGTTTGGGCTCACTCACGAAGCGGCTGCTCAGGCGGTGGGACGTTCACGCAGTGCGGCGAGCAATCTGTTGCGGCTGCTGAATCTGGCAGAGCCTGCGCAGGCCATGCTGATGGCAGGTGATATCGATATGGGCCATGCGCGTGCATTGCTGGCGCTGGACAAGGCGACGCAGATCACGGCGGCGAATCAGATCGCGGGCAAGAAACTGTCGGTGCGCGAGACGGAGGCGCTGGTCAAGAAGCTGGCCGCCGACTATGACCCGGTGTCGACACCGCGCCGCGCGACCGAGAAATCGCGGGATCTTCAGCGCGTGGAAGAAGAACTCGCCGACCTGCTGACCGCGGAAGTGGAAGTGCGGATCAAGAAGCGCAGCAAGCGCGGCGGGAAGATCGAGCAGAGCGGCGAACTGGCGATTCACTTCGGCTCGATCGATGCGTTGAACGGATTGATCGAACGCCTTCGCGGGACGGCCAGCTAGCCTGGTTGCAGATACCCTTGCCGCCGCAGTCAAGGATCAAAGACTGAAGATCTTCCCCGGATTCATGATGTTCTTCGGATCCAGCGCCCGCTTGATCGTCCGCATCATGTCGATCGCGCCGACACCGGCCTCGGTCACCAGGAATTCC
>CAIQMJ010000924.1 GCA_903872875.1 uncultured Variovorax sp. | reverse complement strand
GGCGGCGCGCGACGGCCGGCTGATCCATGCGCAGAACTGGGACTGGCGCGTCGAGAGCCTGGACATCGGCGTGGTGCTGCGCATCCAGCCCGAGAACGGGCCGGCGATGCTGACCTTCGCCGAGGCCGGCACGCTGGCACGCGCCGGCGTCAACGCGCACGGCATCGCGGTGACGGGCAACTTCATCAAGGCCGACGGCGACGGCGGCCAGCAGGGCGTGCCGCTGCCGCTGATCCGGCGTGGCATCCTGAAGTCCGCGCTGTACGCCGATGCGCTCGGCGTGGTGTGCCGCAGCGCGCGCGCGATCTCCAACAACATGATCATCACGCACGGCGATGGCGAAGCCGTGAGCCTCGAGACCAATCCGCAGCAGGTGTTCTGGCAGCAGCCCGAGGCCGGCCTGCTGGTGCATGCCAACCACTTCAAGACCATCGGCGCGCTGGCGCGGGTGAACGACCGCAGCCTGGAGACCACGCCCGACTCGCTCTACCGCGACCGCCGCGTCACCGCCCACCTGCGCGCCCGCGCCGGCGACATCACCGAGCAGGACGTGCTCGATGCGCTGCAGGATCGCTTCGGCGCGCCGCGCGCGGTCTGCCGCAGCCCGAGCGCCGGGCCCGGCGGTGCGTCGTCGGCGACGGTCGCCACGCTGGTGATCGACCCGGCGGCCCGAAAGATGCGCATTGCACCGGCGCCGTTCCGCGCCCACCGCTTCACCGAATATTCCCTTTGATCCGACAGCCCACGACAGGAGTGTTGCCATGAATGTTCCCAGAGCCCGCTTGCCCGCAGACGCGCAGCGATCGCAGCAACCCATGGGTACCGGCCGCGGCGGCTGGATGCAGCCGGTGCTCGCAGCCGCGATCTGCCTGGCCGTCGGCGCGGCCGTCGCGCAGCCTGCGGCCAACACGCTTCGCGTGCAGGTGAACTCGGACATCCGCTCGACCGAGCCGGGCGGCAACCGCGACGACAACACCGACACGGTGATGCTCCACACGTTCGAGGGCCTGGTCGCGCTGCGCGAAGACACCTCGGTCGGCCCGCTGCTCGCGAGCAAGGTCGACATCTCGGCCGACGGCCTGACCTACACCTTCACGCTGCGCGACGGCGTGAAGTTCCACAACGGCGCCACGCTGACGGCACAGGACGTGCTGTGGAGCTGGCAGCGCTACATGAAGCCCGAGACCGGCTGGCGCTGCCTGCCGGAATTCGACGGCAAGGGCGTGACCAAGGTGCTGTCGGTCGAGGCACCGAACCCGAAGACGGTCGTGATGAAGCTCGAACGCGCGAGCGGCCTGTTCCTGTCGACCATGGCCCGGCCCGACTGCGGCGGCACGGCCATCCTGCACAGCAGCTCGGTCGGCGCCGACGGCCAGTGGATCGGGCCCGTGGGCACCGGGCCCTACAAGGTCAAGGAATGGAAGCGCGGCCAGTACATCGAGCTGACGAAGTTCGACGGCTACAGCGCACGCACCGAACCGCGCGACGGCCTGACCGGCGCCAAGAAGGCCGAGATCGACAACGTGCGATTCGTCGTCATTCCTGATTCGGCAGCGGCAAAGGCCGCGCTCTACAGCGGTGCGATCGACGTCTTCATGACGCCCGCACCGTCCGACGTGATGGAGATGCGCGGCCGCAAGGATCTCGCGCTGGAAACCACGCCGGTGATGTCGATGATCGCGCTGCTGATGCAGACCAACGACCCGCTGCTGAAGGACGTGCGGATCCGCCGCGCGCTGGCGCTGTCGCTCGACACGGCGGAGATCGCCAGCTCGGCATCCGAAGGCATGTCGGCGGTCAACAACTCGGTGATCCCGTCGGCCAGCGCCTTCCACGACAAGGTGCAGGCCACCGGCTACAAGCGCGACCTCGTCGCCGCGAAGAAGCTGCTGGCCGAGGCCGGCTACAAGGGCGAGCCGATCAAGCTGGTGGCGAACAAGCGCTACGAGGCGCTCTACACCATCGCGGTGCTGGCGCAGGCGATGGCGGCGGACGCCGGCATCAAGATCGACATCGAGGTGCTCGACTGGGCGACCCAGCTCGACCGCTACACCAAGGGGCAGTACCAGGCCATGTCCTTCATCTACTCGGCGCGGGTCGACCCCTCGCTCAGCTACGACATGGTGACCGGCCCGAAGGCCACGCGCCCGGCCAAGCTCTGGGACAGCGCCTATGCGCAGACGCGGCTGGTGGAATCGATCGCCAGCGCCGACACCGCGCGCCGCCAGCAGCTGTTCGACGAGATGCACCGCCAGATGCTGGAAGACGTGCCGCTGATCGTGCTGTTCAACGGTGCCGACACCACGGCCATGCGCAAGAACGTGACGGGCTTCAAGGGCTGGCCGACGGCCAAGGCCCGGTTCTGGAACGTGCGCTTCGATCCGCGGTCCTGAGTCGCGATGCCCGCCTATCTCCTGCGGCGGATCGCGATGGCGATCCCCACGCTGCTGCTGGTGTCGGTGGCCGTGTTCCTGCTGATGCGGCTGATCCCGGGCGATCCGGTGCAGCTGATGCTGGGCGACAGCGCCGACCCGGCGCAGATCGACGCGATGCGGCGCCGCATGGGCCTCGACCTCGCGCTGCCCGCGCAGTACCTGCTGTGGCTGCGCAATGCCGTCGGCGGCGACCTCGGCGTCACCATCACCAACGGCCAGCCGGTGTTCCCGCTGATCCTGGAACGCTTCCAGATCAGCGCCGTCATCGTGCTGGCCGCGGTGGCCATCGCCGCATTGATCGCGGTGCCGGCCGGCCTCGTCGCCGCCTGGCGCAAGGACGGGCCGCTGGACCTCGCCATCGTCGGCGCCGCCACGCTGATGCTGTCGGTGCCGAGCTTCTGGCTCGGCCTGTTGCTGCTGCTGTTCTTCGGCCAGCACCTGCAGTGGCTGCCGGTGGTCGGCTATGTGCCGATGTCGGAGAACCTGTCGCAGGGCCTGCTGTACGTGATCCTGCCGATCGCCACGCTGACGCTGATCGAGACCGGCGTGCTGACGCGCATGTCGCGCGCCAGCGCCATCGAGATCCTTCGGCTCGAATATGTGACGCATGCGCGCGCCAAGGGCGTGCCCGAGAGCCAGGTGCTGCGCCGCCATGTGCTGCCCAACGCCTTCAACCCGACGCTCACGCTGATCGGGCTGATGCTGGGCCACCTGCTCAGCGGCATCGCCGTGCTCGAGACGGTCTTCACGCTGCCGGGCCTCGGCCGGCTGATGGTCGACGCGATCTTCGCGCGCGACTACCCTGCGCTGCAGGGCTGCCTGCTGTTCACCGCCTTCATCTACGTCGTCATCAACCTGATCGTCGACATGTGCTATCCGCTGTTCGACCCGCGAGTCACCGCACAGTGAAACCCAAACTACACACGATCCTGGGCGGCGGGCTGGTGGCCGCGCTGCTCGGCCTGGCCGCGCTGGCCACGGTCTGGACACCCTACGACCCGCTGCGCATCGACCTGCGCGCCAAGCTGCGCCCGCCGTCGTGGGCGCACTGGCTGGGCACCGACGAATTCGGCCGCGACGTGGCCAGCCGCGCGCTGCAGGGCGCCGCGACCAGTTGCCTGGTCGCGCTGCTGACCGTGGCGCTGGCCGTCGTGCTGGGGCTGCTGGTCGGCGTCGCGGCAGGCTTCCTGCGCGGCTGGACCGACCGGGTGCTGATGGCGTTCAACGACGCGCTGCTGGCCTTTCCCGGGCTGCTGCTGGCGCTCGGCGTGATGGTCGTGGTCGGCGCCAACAAGTGGGGCATCGTGCTCGCGCTGAGCCTGGCATACACGCCGTCGGTAGTGCGCGTGGTGCGCGGCACCGTGCTGTCGCTGCGCGAGCGCGAGTACGTCGAGGCGTCCCGGATGATCGGTAATTCGGAGCTCTACACGATGTGGCGCCACGTGCTGCCCAACTGCTTCGGCCCGATCGCCGTGCTGGCCACCAGCATGTTCGGCTGGGTGCTGCTGTCGGAAAGCGCGCTGAGCTTTCTCGGCCTCGGCGTGCCGCCGCCCGCGCCCACCTGGGGCAACATGCTGTCGGGCGCGCGGCCCTACATGCTGACCGCCGTGTGGCTGTGCTTCGTGCCCGGCGTGTGCATCGCGCTGACGCTGCTCGGCATCAACCTGCTCGGCGAGTCGCTGCGCGACCGGCTCGACCCGAGGGCGACGCGATCATGAGAGCCGCAGAACCACCCGCCGCGGCGCACGTGCTGTCGGTGCGCCACCTCGACCTCGCGGTGCAAGGCAGCGGACACCCGATCGTGCAGGACCTGTCGTTCGACGTGCGGCCCGGCGAGTTCCTGGCCGTCGTCGGCGAATCGGGCAGCGGCAAGACCATGGCGGCGCGGGCGATCCTGCGGCTGCTGCCGCCAGGCATCGTGCAGACCGGCGGCAGCGTGCAGCTCGACGGCACCGATCTCGGCGGGCTCGATGCGGCTTCGATGCGGGCGCTGCGCGGCCCGGGCATCGGCATGGTGTTCCAGGAGCCGATGGTGTCGCTGAACCCGGTGCACCGCATCGGCGACCAGATGGCCGAGGGGCTGCGCATGCACACCAAGCTGTCGGCCGCCGAGATCCGCCGCCGCTGCATCGACATGCTGCGCCGCGTGCAGATCGACGACCCGGAACGCTGCCTGGGCGCCCATCCGCACGCGTTCTCGGGCGGCATGCGCCAGCGCATCATGCTGGCCAGCGTGATGCTGCTGCAGCCGCGTCTGCTGATCGCCGACGAGCCCACCACCGCACTCGACAACCTGAGCCAGCGCGAGGTGATGGACCTGATGGTGGCGCTGGCACGCGACCAGGGCACGGCCGTGCTGCTGATCACCCACAACCTGGGCCTGGTCGGGCGCTATGCGCAGCGCGCGGTGGTGATGGAAAAGGGCCGGCTGGTCGAGACGGGCGACGTGCCGCAGATCCTGGTCGCGCCACGCGAGGCCTACACCCGCAAGCTGGTCGACGCGCTACCGCGGCGCACGGCCGCCAAGCCGCCGGTGGCAACGCCGACGCCGCTGATCCAGGTACGCGGACTGACCGTGAGCTACCCCGGTGCCCGCGCCGGACTGCTGCGCCGCCATCCGCCGCAGCGCGTGATCGACACGCTCGACCTCGACATCGACACCGGCGAAACCGTGGCGCTGGTCGGCGGCAGCGGCTCGGGCAAGACCACGCTCGGGCGCGCGATCCTGCGGCTGGCGCCGGCGCAGAGCGGCCGCATCCTGTTCCGCGGCGTCGACATCCGCAACGTCGGAAGCGGCGCGCTGCACGCCTTCCGGCTCGCCTGCCAACTGGTCTTTCAGGACCCGTTCTCGTCCCTCGACCCGCGCATGCGCGTGGCGCAGATCGTCGCCGAGCCGCTTCGGCATCTGCCCGAACTGGACGCCAAGGCCTGTGCGCGGCGCGTGCACGAGATGCTGGACGAGGTCGGGCTCGCCGCCCTGGGCCAGCGCTTTCCGCATGAACTGTCCGGCGGGCAGCGGCAGCGCGTGGCGATCGCGCGTGCGCTGGTGCGTCGCCCTGCGTTCGTCGTCGCCGACGAGCCTGTGTCGGCACTCGACATGACGATCCAGGCGCAGGTGCTGCAGCTGTTCCAGGACCTGCAGGCGCACCACGGCTTCGCCTGCCTCTTCATCAGCCACGACCTGGCCGCGGTCGAGCAGATCGCCGACCGCGTCGTGGTGATGGAGCGCGGGCGCATCGTCGAACAGGGCAGCCGCGACGCCGTGTTCGACCGGCCGCAGCATGCCTACACGCGCGCGCTGCTGGCTGCGACGCCGCGGCTTGGGACGGTGCTCACGGCAGCGGAGGCAGCGGAGGGTTCAGCGCTGTCCGAGGCGGCGGATGGAAGCCCCTCGCTGCCCGCGGCACTGGCCGCCTGAACGGACGCAGACGGCAGCCGAGGCTGCACGGAAAGTGCCTTGCAGTGTCGCCCGCGTGCCGCCGGAGCCCATGCGGTGTCCCTGGCGCGCCAAGGGCGAATCAGATGACGGATTCGCCCGGAGACACGCCCGGACACGCCACGCCGCCATGGCCGCGGGCGATGTCGATCGATCAGGCCAGGGTGTAGGCCGTCTTCACGGTGGTGAAGAACTCCTGCGCGTAGCGGCCCTGCTCGCGCGGGCCGTAGCTCGAACCCTTGCGTCCGCCGAAGGGCACGTGGTAGTCCACGCCGGCGGTCGGCAGGTTGACCATCACCATGCCGGCCTGGCTGTGGCGCTTGAAGTGCGTCGCGTACTTCAGGCTGGTCGTCGCGATGCCGGCC
>CAIQMJ010000923.1 GCA_903872875.1 uncultured Variovorax sp. | reverse complement strand
GTCAGCGTGCTCGCGCGCCAGCACGGGCTGGCGCTCACGGTGGTCGATTGCGGTGTGCGCCACGACTTCGCGCCGCGCGACGGCCTCGTCGTGCGCAAGATCGCGCCCGGCACCGCCGACGCCTCGGCCGGCCCGGCGATGACGGCTGCCCAGTGCGAGGAAGCGATCGGCAATGGCAGGGCGCTGGTGCGCGAGTTGCCGGGCAATGCGCTGCTGCTGGGCGAGATGGGCATCGGGAATTCGTCGGCCGCGTCCATGCTGCTTGCGCGGCTCGCCGGGCAGGACATCGACGCCGTCACCGGCACAGGTACCGGGCTCGATGCGGCCGGCCGTGCCCGCAAGCGCCAGATCCTGGGCGAGGTGCTCGCACTGCATGCGAGCGCGACGTCGCCGCTGGCGGCGCTCGCCGCGTTCGGCGGCTTCGAGATCGCTACGCTGGTCGGCGCGGTGCTCCAGGCGGCGCAGGAGCGACGCGTGATCGTGCTCGACGGCTTCATCGCAAGCGCCGCGGTGCTGGTCGCGAATGCGTTGCAGCCGAATGTGGTGCAGCGCTGCGTCGCGGCCCATCGGTCGGCCGAGCCGGGCCACGCGCTGCTGTTGAAGCACCTGGGGCTCGAGCCGCTGCTGCAACTCGACCTGCGGCTCGGCGAAGGCTCTGGCGCTGCGCTGGCCTGGCCGCTGCTCGAATCAGCCTGCCGCATCCTGCGCGACATGGCGAGCTTCGAATCCGCGGGCGTCTCGCGCGCCTGACGCCGTGATGCTTCGCGCGATGGTCCGCGGCCTGCGCCACTTCCTGCTCGCGCTGCAGTTCTTCACGCGCATCCCGGTCACCGGCCGGCTGGCGGCGTGGGTCGGCTACAGCCCCGCGATGTTGCGGGCGAGCGCGGCGCATTTTCCTGCGGTGGGATGGCTGGTCGGCGCCATCGGCGCGGCGGCGTTCTGGGGTGGGCTGGCGCTGTGGTCGGGTGCCGTCGCGGCGGTACTCTGCGTGGTCGTCACCGTGTTGCTGACGGGGGCGTTCCACGAGGATGGCCTGGCCGACGTCGCCGACGGCCTCGGCGGTTCGCAACGGCGCGAGCGGGCGTTGGAGATCATGAAGGACTCGCGCATCGGTGCCTTCGGCGCGATCGCGCTGGTGCTGGCGCTGGGCCTGAAGGTGGCGCTGTTGTCGGCGCTGGCCGGGCACAGCGTTGCGCTGGCCTGCGGCGCGGTGCTCGCCGCGCATGTGCTGTCGCGCTTTGCACCGCTGCTGCTGATGCGCGCGTTGCCCTATGTCGGCGGCGATGGTGGCAAGGCCAAGCCGCTGGCGGATGCGGTCAGCGGATCGGCGCTGGCGGTCGCGCTGCTGTGGTCGCTGCCGGCCGCAGCGTTGCTGCTGCACCAGTACGGCATGGTGCGCAGCATGGCGGCGTTGCTGGCGATGGCTGTCGTCACGGCCATGCTGGGCTGGCAGTTCCGGCGCCGGCTGGCCGGCTTCACCGGCGACTGTCTGGGCGCGACGCAACAGGTGGCCGAACTGGCCATCTACCTGGCGCTGGCGGCGCGCGCATGAGGCTCTGGCTGATCCGCCATGCGCCGGTGGAGGCCCCGCCGGGACTTTGCTATGGGGCGAGCGATCTGCCCGCGCAAGCCGCCGAAACGCAGCGCGCGGCCATCGCCATGGCGCCTCGGTTGCCGCATGGCGTCGCGCTCCACAGCTCGCCGCTTCAGCGCTGCACGGCGCTGGCAGGGACCATCGGTGCGTTGCGGCCGGACCTCGATGGCCCGACGCTCGATCCGCGCCTGGCCGAGATGGATTTCGGCGCATGGGAGCTGCAGTCCTGGCAGCAGATCGCACGTGCCGACATCGATGCCTGGACCACCGGCTTCGCCGATATGCCCGCAGGCGTCCGCGGTGAGAGCACGCGCATCTTCATGCAGCGTGTGGGCGCGGCCTGGGACGCGTGGCGCGCCACGGGCCGCGATGCCGCCTGGGTGACGCATGCCGGCGTGATCCGTGCGGTGCGTCTGCTCCAGCGCGGCGTGCGCTGCCCGCGCGACGCCGCGGAGTGGCCGGCGCAACCCATTGCGCATGGCGAGTGGCTGGAGATCGCCGTGGATTGAGCGGCAGGCCTGGCGGCTTCAACGCCCAATTCGCAAAGGGCTATTGCCACTTCGCTAGACTCGCCGCGCCATGCGCCGCCTCCTGCTCGTCCTGATGATGTTGATCGTCTCGCTCCAGTCCACCTGGGCGGCGGTGGGCGAGGTGTGCGCGCATGAAAGCGGCAGCAGTGCGCGGCATCTGGGCCACCACGAACATCGCCACGACGCCCAGGCAGCGAAAGCCTTCGGCAGCGTCGACGCACCCGCCGCGTTCAGCGATGACGTGAGCGATGTCGAACGCGCGCAGGCGGCCTATCACGCCGACTGCGCCACTTGCCATGGACACGGATCGCCCGCAGCCATGTCCTTCGCGGACCTGTCGTCGCCTGTCCTGGGCGGCGAGCGAGGCCGCAGCCTCTACCGTCGGCACCTGACGGACCGCACCCTCGACAGCCCGCTGCGACCGCCGTCGCGACACCTCGCCTGAGTTTCCGGCGGGGTCGTTCTTTCCGTTCCCCGGTGCGCCCTCCTGGCGCGCCATGCCTCGCCGGTTGGTCCTGATTCGCGGGCGCTCGCCCGCAACCAACGAGGTTGATCATGAATATCCCACCCTGGACATCCAGGGGCGCGAGGCGACGCTTGTCGCGCCTCGTCCTTTGCGCGCCGCTCGCCTGCGGCGTGTTGAATCCATCGAATGCATCGGCGCAATCGGCGGCCGATACCGCCGCAGCTTCCGCAGTCGCCATGCCGGTCACGCTGAAGCAGGCCATCGATGCGGCACTCGCGCGCTTGCCGCAGACCCACGCAGCAGGCGCACGGCGCGACGCGGCCGCAGCCCGGCTCAGGGCCGCCGGCAGCTGGACGCCCGAACCAATGGCGCTGGAACTGTCGGCCAAGAGCGACCGGCTCCAGACCGACCAGGGTGACCGCGAATGGGTCGCCGGCATCGCCGCACCGCTCTGGCTCCCGGGCCAGCGCGACGGCACCATCGCAGTGGCCGATGCCGCGCGGGCGGCCATCGACAGCCAGCTCGATGCCGTCCGCTGGCGCGCCGCCGCCACGGTGCGCGAGGCCTGGTGGGCGGTGCAGGGCGCGCGCGAGGCGCAGCGCACCGCGCAGTCGCGCGTCGACCACGCGCAGCAGTTGGCATCCGACGTGGCGCGGCGCGTGCGGGCCGGCGATCTGTCGCGTGCCGACCAGCACCAGGCCGACGGCGCGTCGGCCGCAGCCCAGGCCGAATTCGCCCTGGCGCAATCGGCCGCGAGCCGAGCCGCACAGAGCCTCCGCGCGCTGACCGGCCTGCCGGTGGCGGCGACGCTCGACGTGCGCGGCGAAGCCGTCCCCGCGCTGGGTGCAGACGCGGCGCTGGCCACGCATCCGGCGCTGCGCGAGCTGGCCGACAAGGCCGAAGTGGCGCGCCGCACGCGCGATCTGGCCGGCATCGAGAAACGCGCCAACCCGGAACTGACGCTCGCCACCTCGCGCGAACGCGGTGGTACCGGCGAGCCGTACGCACGCGCGCTCACGCTCGGCCTGCGCATCCCGTTCGGATCGAGCGACCGGCATGCCGCGCGACTGGCCGAAGCCTCGGCCGAGCAGACCGAAGCGGAGATCGCGCTCACGGCCGAGCGCGAGCGCATCGCTGCCGACATCGCGTCGGCACGCGACCAGCTCGCTGCGGCCGAAGCAGTTGCAGAGGCTGCCGCGCGACGGGCCGTGCTGGCGCGCGAGGCGCGCGGCTTCTACGAAAAGTCCTTCCGCCTCGGCGAGACCGACCTGCCGAACCGCCTGCGCATCGATCTCGAAGACATGGAGGCCGAGCGCCAGAGCGCCCGTGCCCGTGTCGATCTGTCGGCTGCCGTGTCCCAGCTGCGCCAGGCCCTCGGTCTCCTGCCGGAATGACGGCGCACCACAACCCTTTCGGAACCTGTCCATGAAACATCTTTCGCTTTCGGCCTCGGCGGGCATCCTGCTGCTGGCCTTGTTCCTCGGGTCGGCCGTCCGTGCCGATGACGGGCATTCGCATGACGATGCCGCGCCGACCTCCACCCGCCCGGCGCTCCCCCGCTTCACCGCCAGTTCGGACCTGTTCGAGCTGGTCGGCGTGCTCGACGGCCAGACGCTCACGCTGTACCTCGACCATGCCGCCGACAACAGTCCGGTGAAGGACGCCCGGCTCGAGGTCGAGCTCGGCGGCGAGCCATTGACGCTGAAGCCGCACGGCGACGGCGAATTCGAGGCGGTGCTGGCGGTCGCGCCGAAGCCCGGCCAGACGCCGGTCACGGCCACCGTCATCACGCCCGCCGAGTCCGATCTGCTGGCCGGCGAGCTCGACATCCATGAGGACGCGCACCAGGAAGAGATCGCAGCCGCGAGTCCGGCACGCATCGTCGCATGGGCGCTGGGCGGCATCGCCTTGATTGCGCTGCTGGCCTGGACGGGTCGCCGACTTCTGGCGAGCGGCACGCGCCGCGTCGGAGGTGCCGCATGAAGCTGCATCGACTGATCCATCGCGCATCGGATGCACTGCGCGTTGCCATCGCCGCCGCGGCCATCGCCGGCGTGACGACGGCTTTCGCTGATGCAGGCCACAGCCACGGCGAAGCGCCCGCCGCGGTCGGCGCCAACGGCCCGCAGCGCCAGCCCGACGGCAGCGTATTCCTGCCCAAGCCTGCGCAGCGCCAGATCGGCGTGCGCACCCAGCCGGTCGACATCGCGGCGTTGCCGCAGACCGTCGCGCTCAACGGCCGCGTCGTGATGGACCCGAACGCCGGCGGCCGCGTGCAGCCGCTGGTGGCAGGCCGCATCGAGGCCGGCCCGCGCGGCCTGCCGTCGCCGGGCCAGGCGGTGAAGAAGGGCGAGGTGCTCGCCTATGTCGTGCCCTCGACCGGCAGCCTCGAACGTGCAGGCCAGCAGTCGCAACTGGCCGAACTGCGCGCCAGCCGCGCGCTGGCCCAGAAGCGGCTGGCGCGCCTGAACGAACTCGCCGACACCGTGCCGCGCAAGGAGGTCGAGACCGCCGAGAGCGAACTCGCGAGCCTCGCTGCGCGCATCGGTGCGATCGGTGCCGGCCTCGACACGCGCGACGCGCTGGTCGCGCCGGTGTCGGGCGTGGTCGCCTCGGTCAACGCCGTGCTCGGCCAGGTGGTGGACGCCCGCGAGTTGCTGTTCGAAATCGTCGACCCGGCGCGCCTGCGCGTGGAGGCGCTGGCCTTCGACGGTGCCTTGCCGGCACAGGTGGCCGGCGCGTCCATCGCGGTCGGTGGACAGCACGTACCGCTGCGCTTCGTCGGCGCCTCGCGCACGTTGCGCGACCAGGCCGTGCCGCTGGTCTTCGCGGCCGAGGCGGGCGCGCTTGCGCAGCTGTCGATCGGCCAGCCGGTCCGTGTGATCGTGCAGACGCGCACGCCGGTGCAGGGTGCGGCCGTGCCGTCTGCTGCGCTCATGAAGAACGCGGCCAACCAGACCACGGTGTGGGTCAAGGTCGCACCGGAGCGCTTCGAGCCGCGCGTGGTCATGACCGAGCCGCTCGACGGCGCTGCGATGGCCGTGACCTCCGGCCTGCGTGCGGGTGATCGCGTGGTCACCCAGGGTGCCACGCTGATCAACCAGATCCGCTGAGGACCACCGCATGTTCAAGTGGCTCCTCCACAACAGCCTGGCCAACCGGCTGCTGGTGCTCATCGCGGCGCTGGTGCTGATGGCCTATGGCGCCTTCACGCTGTCGACCACGCCGGTCGACGTGTTCCCCGACCTCAACAAGCCGACCGTCACCTTGATGACCGAAGCTGGCGGCATGGCCGCGGAAGAGGTCGAACAGCTGATCACCTTTCCGCTCGAAACCACGATGAACGGGCTGCCCGGCGTCGAGTCGGTGCGCTCGGTGTCGTCGGCCGGCCTGTCCTTCCTGTACGTGACCTTCGGCTGGAACACCGACATCTTCCGGGCGCGCCAGCTGGTGTCCGAGCGGCTGTCGTCGATGGAAGAGGCGATCGCGCCCGGCGTAGTGCCGCGCATGGGGCCGATCAGCTCGGTCATGGGCGAGATCATGCAGATCGCGATCCCTGTCGACACGTCCAGGGTCTCCGCGATGGCCGTGCGCGAATACGCCGACTGGGTGCTGAGGCCGCGCCTGCTCGCGGTGCCCGGCGTGGCGCAGGTGATCCCCATCGGCGGCGAGGTGCGGCAGTTCCAGGTGCAGCCGGACACGGTGCGCATGGCGACACTCGGCATCACGCACGAGCAACTCGAGGCGGCGCTGAAGGGCTATTCGTCGAACACCTCCGGCGGCTTTCTCGAGCTGAACGGGCGCGAATACCTGATCCGTCACCTCGGCCGCAGCTCGCGGCTCGATGATCTGCGCAACCTCGCGCTGACCGCGCGCGATGGCCAGCCCGTGCTGCTGCGGCAGATCGCCGGTGTCGACTTCGCCGCCGCACCGAAGCGCGGCGATGCGGGCTTCGAAGGCAAGCCGGCCGTGATCCTCGGCATCCAGAAGCAGCCGACGGCCGATACCATCGGCCTCACGCGCAGCATCGAGGCCGCGCTCGACGGCATGAAGACCTCGCTGCCGCCGGGCATGGAGGCGCCGCGCGTCACCTTCCGACAGGCGAGCTTCATCGAGGCCTCGATCTCGACGCTGAAGGGCAAGCTGGTCGGCGCGGCGATCTTCGTCGCGGCGATCCTGTTCTTCTTTCTCGGCACGGTGCGCCCGACGGTGATCGCGCTGACCGCCATTCCCGTGTCGATCCTCGTCACGGCGCTGGTCTTTCGCTACTTCGGGATGTCGATCAACACGATGACGCTGGGTGGGCTGGCGATCGCGATCGGCGGACTGGTCGACGATGCGGTCGTCGACGTGGAGAACATCCTGCGGCGGCTCAAGGAAAACCGGCTGAAGCCGGTGGCGGAGCGGCTGGGCACGATCGCGCTGGTGGCCAAGGCGTCGATGGAGGTGCGCTCCGGCATCCTCTACGCGACGGTGATCATCGTGCTGGTGTTCGTGCCGTTGTTCGCGCTGCCGGGGCTCGAAGGCAAGCTCTTCATCCCGCTCGGCATCGCCTTCATCGTGTCGACGCTTGCATCGCTCGTGGTGTCG
>CAIQMJ010000922.1 GCA_903872875.1 uncultured Variovorax sp. | reverse complement strand
TGATCGCGCTGTCGAAGACCAGCGACCTGAACTTCGCGGTGACCGCGACCGGCAGTGCGCCCCACCTGGCCGGCGTGGCGCTCGAGCGTGCCAGCGGCGCCAAGTGGACCTACGTTCCCTACAAGGGCGGCGTGCAGGCGGTGCAGGACACCGTGGCCGGCCAGACCCAGGTGCTGATGAACGGCATGCTCGCCACGCTGCCGCAGGTGCAGGGTGGCAAGCTGAGGGTGCTGGCCGTTTCCAAGGGCACGCGCATGCCGCTGATCGGCGACGTGCCGACCATCGCCGAGCAGGGCGTGCCGGGCTTCGAGTCGGGCACCTGGCAGGGCGTCAAGGTCGCCAAGGGTACGCCCGACGCGATCATCCAGCGCCTGAACAGGGAACTGATCACGATCATCCGCTCGGCCGATATCCGCTCGCGCCTCGCAGGCCAGGGTGCCGAAGTGGTCACCATGGCGCCGGCCGAGGAAGAGCAGTTCTTCAACAAGGAACGCGCGCGCTGGGCCCAGGTCGTGAAGGACGCGGACATCCGCATCGACTGAGTCCGCGCCGCTCGCCATCCCCTAATTTCCGACACACCCTCTTATCACTTCAAGAAGAACACCATGAGCTTCAACCCCCAGGAACTCAAGTCGATCATGGGCTCCGGCCTCCTGTCGTTCCCCGTCACCGATTTCGACGCGCAAGGCGACTTCGATGCCAATGGCTATGCAAAGCGCCTCGAGTGGCTGGCGCCCTACGGTGCCAGCGCGCTGTTCGCTGCGGGCGGCACGGGCGAGTTCTTCTCGCTGACGCCCGACGAGTACCCCACCATCATCCAGACGGCGGTCGACGTCTGCCGCGGCACGGTGCCGATCATTGCCGGCGCCGGCGGCCCGACGCGCCAGACCATCCAGTACGCGCAAGCGGCAGAGAAGGCCGGCGCGCACGGCATCCTGCTGATGCCGCACTACCTGACCGAAGCCGGCCAGGACGGCCTGGCCGCGCATGTCGAAGCGGTCTGCAAGAGCGTCGACTTCGGCGTGATCATCTATAACCGCGCGCAGGCCAAGTACAAGCCGGAGACGCTGGCCCGCCTGGCCGATCGCTGCCCGAACCTGGTCGGCTTCAAGGACGGCGTCGGCGACATCGAGGCGATGGTCTCGGTCTACCAGAAGATGGGCGACCGCTTCAGCTACCTCGGCGGCCTGCCCACGGCCGAGGTCTACGCGGCGGCCTACAAGGCGCTCGGTACGCCGGTGTACTCGTCGGCCGTCTTCAACTTCATTCCTAAGACCGCGATGGACTTCTATGAAGCGGTGCGCACCGACGACCTGGCGACGCAGCATCGCCTGCTGAAGGACTTCTTCATGCCTTACCTCGACATCCGCAACAGGATGGCCGGCTATGCGGTGAGCATCGTGAAGGCCGGCGCGACGATCGTCGGCCACGGTGCCGGCCCGGTGCGCCCACCGCTGACCGACCTGAAGCCGGACGAAGTCGAGGCATTGCGCGCGCTGATCGAGAAGTTGGGTCCGCAGTAAGTTCGCCGCGCCAGGTTCGCGCACGGCATCAACAAAGAAAAGAGAGACAACGACATGCTGAAGAAACTGATCCTCATCGCCGCCGCTTCGGTGGCCCTGGCCGGCTGTGCCGGCATGCCGTCGGGCGGCGGCGCGGCCGACGCGCCGGCGGTGGCTGCGGCGGCCGAGAAGCTGCGCATCGCCATGATCGACC
>CAIQMJ010000921.1 GCA_903872875.1 uncultured Variovorax sp. | reverse complement strand
GCTGAAGATGGTGCCGATGCTGACGTTGACGTCGATGTTGCTCGAGCCGTCCAGCGGATCGAACAGCAGCAGGTACTCGCCCTGTGGGTAGCGGTTGGGCACCAGGTAGATGCTGTCCATCTCTTCGGAGGCCATGGCCGCCAGATGGCCACCCCATTCGTTGGCTTCGATCAGGACTTCGTTGGCGATGATGTCGAGCTTCTTCTGCACTTCGCCTTGCACGTTTTCGCTCTCGGCGCTGCCGAGCACGCCGCCCAGGGCGCCCTTGTTGACGGCCTGGCTGATGCTCTTGCAGGCGCGGGCCACCACTTCAAGCAGCAGGCGCAGTTGCGAGGGGATGTGACCGTCGACGCGTTGCTGCTCGACGAGGAAGCGGGTCAGGCTGATTTTCGATGCCATGTTGATTTCTCTCCTTAATCGGCGAGGGCGCGGGTAACAACCTCGCGCACATCGTTGCTGAGTTCGGCCTTGGAGGCCACGCGGGCGATGGCTTCGCGGGCGGCGCTGCGGTAAGGTTCTGCGAGCTTGCTCCAGCGGTCGAGCGCGCGTGCCAGGCGTGCGGCCACCTGCGGATTGATGGCATCGAGTTCCATCACGCGTTCACTCCAGAACACATAGCCGGCGGCATCCGTGCGGTGGAGCGCGCCGGGATTGGCGCTGCAGTAGCTGAAGATCACGCTGCGCGCGCGGTTCGGATTCTTCAGCGAAAAATCCGGATGCTTCATCAACTGCTTGACCAGCGGCAACACGTTGCCGCCACGGTCCGGCGAGCCGGCCTGCAGAGAGAACCACTTGTCGATGACCAGGGCCTCATCCTTGAAGATCGCGTGGAAGCGTGCGAGTGCCTGGCCGGCGAGCGCATTGCCGGAAGACACCAGTGCACTCAGCGCGTTGAAGCGGTCGGTCATGTTGCCCGCATCCTTGAAGCGCTGCAGCGTCTTGCCCGGCCATGCGGTGTCGCCCGTTTCGCGTGCCGCTAGGCACAGGTGGGTGAGCGCCATGCCGGCCAGCGCACGGCGGCCGGCCGACAGCGGGTCGGGCGTGTAGGCACCGGTGTCCTGGTTGGCCTCGTAGGCTTGCTCCCAATCGGAGAAGAGCGCTGCCGCCAGCTGCGCACGCATGGCTTCGCGCACCGCATGCACACGCTGCGGATCGACCACGTCGAGCTGTTCGGCGATGTACGTTTCGGAAGGCAGCGTGAGCACGAGTTCCTTGAACGCGGCGTCGAGCTTCGGATCGCGCAGCACACTGCGCATCGCATCGACATACGCCTCGCCGAGCACCGGCGTGCCGACGGTCGACGGCGCACCGACTGCAGCGATGGCGCTGCGCAGCGCCAGGCGTTGTCCAGCTTCCCAGCGGTTGAACGGATCGAGGTCGTTGGCCAGCAGCGTGAGCAGTTCGGCGTCGGTGTAGCTGAAGTCGAGCACCACCGGTGCGCTGAAGCCGCGCAGGATCGACGGAACCGGGTGTGCATCGACTTCGGTGAAGACGAACTCCTGGGTCGCTTCGGTCAGCACAAGGGTTCGGGTGCCGTTCACGGCATCTGCATCGCCAGCCAGCCGCATCGCCAGCGCATGGCCGTCCTGGGAGAGCAGGCCGAGATTCACAGGGATCACGAAGGGCAGCTTGTTCGGCTGGCCAGGCGTGGGCGCGCAGCTCTGCGTGAAGCTGAGGGTGTAGCTGCGCGCTTCGGCGTCGTAGCGGCCGGCGGCGGTCAGGCGCGGCGTTCCAGCCTGGCTGTACCAGCGCTTGAACTGCGGCAGCAGGCGCGCCAGATCGGAGTCTGGGTTGGCGTCGGCAATCGCCTGCGCGAAGTCGTCGCAGGTCACGGCCTGGCCGTCGTGGCGTTCAAAATACAGCGTGATGCCATGCTCGAAGCCCTTGCGGCCGACCAGCGTCTGCATCATGCGCACGACCTCGGCACCCTTCTCGTAGATCGTGACCGTGTAGAAGTTGCTGATCTCGATGTAGCTGTCAGGCCGCACCGGATGCGCCATCGGACCGGCGTCCTCGGGGAACTGGGCGGTGCGCAACACGCGCACGTCCT
>CAIQMJ010000920.1 GCA_903872875.1 uncultured Variovorax sp. | reverse complement strand
CGTCGGCCGCCTGCACATGGTCGCCGATGCGCGCCTCGAAGGCGACCAGCGGATGGGTCTTGCGGAACTCCGCAATGGCCGCAGGCAGGAAACGCGGCGCGAGCGCCTGGCTGGCCACCAGCCGCACCGTGCCGCGGCGCAGGCTCTGCAGCTCCTCGATCTCTGAGCGCACGCGGTCGAGCTCGGCGCTGCGGTCGCGGATGTAGCGCACGAACAGCTCGCCCGCAGCCGTCAGCCGCATGCCGCGCGGCAGGCGTTCGAAGATCGGCGTGCCGAGCTCGTCCTCGATGTCCTGGATGCGCCGGTTCACCGCGGATGGGGCGACGTGCAGGCGCTCGGCCGCCTGCCGGATCGAGCCGACGCGCGCGACCTCGTCGACGTAGCGCAGCAGGCGCAGGTGGTTCATGCGCCGGCCGCTCCGGATTCGGCGAGCAGCCGCAGCAGCTCGGCATGGGCCGCCGCGCCCTGCAGCGCCGAGGCCCAGAGCCGGGCCGCCAGCGATTCATGCAGGCGCAGCGCCTCTTCGTCCTCGCTGATCATCGCCACGCCATAGTGCAGGTTGGTCGGCTCCACGATGCGGAAGGGGCTGGTCACCAGCACGCGCCGGCCGGGTAGCTGCAGCAGCTGGAAGCCGGTGGTCGGCAGCGGTTCGGTGGTCAGCGCGATCTGCACGCCCATCGGCGGTGATGCGATCAGCCCGGCCAGCCGTTCCATCTCGCGCCGCGCCGCCAGCCGCCGGATGGCGCGTTCGGCGGCCGGCATCTGCGGATGGCCGCCCAGCCCGTGTGCCAGGTAGCGCTCGACGTCGCCCACCGGCACGATGTTGGCCAGCGCCGGCCGGTTGCGCACGAAGGCGGCCTTGCGCTTGCGCAGCACGTGCATCAGCCGTTCGGCCTCGGCATCGCCCAGCGCGGTCTGGTCCCCACGCTGGTCGACCAGCCGCGCCGCGAGCGCCGCGTCGTAGTCGTCCGAACTCAGCATGTAGGCCTGCGGGCCGAACACCACCGTGGTCTGCGTGGCCTGCGCCTCGAGCCGCTGCAGCCGGTCGAAGAACACCATGCCGTGCGTGATGTATTCGTTGCCGATGCCCAGCAGGGCGCTGGTCGACGTCTCGTACAGGCGCGCGAGCTTCTCGAGCACTTCCAGCTTGACCACGTCGCCCGACTCGTAGCGGTAGAGCAGGGCGCGCGAGATGCCGGCGGCGCGCGCCACCTGCTCGGTGCTCAGGTGCGCGTTCTGGCGGCGGCTGCGCAGGCGCTCGCCGATGTGGGCGAAGTGGCCGGCGGTCATCGATGCCGCCGATGCACCACGACGGGCCGTCGCGGCCGCATTCGGTGCGATGCCGCCGGCGCGCACCACCGTGTCTTCATACCGTTCATGCCGTCTCGTTTTCGAATCAGTTCCCGAAATCGCGCGTTGTGGCGCGGGGAGGGGCGGCCTACGCTCACCCCCACTTTCCCGACTTTCACGCAACGACCATGCCCATCACTTCCGTCGACGGCGCCGCCGTCCACTACGCCGAACACGGCCAGGGCGAGCGCGCCGCAGTCTTCATGCACGGTGGCTTCGGCAGCTCGTCCGAACTCTGGGAGCGGACGATCCGCGCGCTGCCGGCCGGCTGGCGCGGCTATGCCATCGACAACTTCCTGCGCTCCGAGCCGCCGCCGGACGGCTACAGCGTGCAGGCACTGGCGCGGCGCGTGCGCGGCTTCGCCGATGCGCTCGGCCTCGACCGGCCGGTGATCGGCGGGCACTCGATGGGTGGCGTGGTCTGCCAGCTGGCCGCATCGAGCGACCCGCAGCGCTACGGCGGCGTCGTGCTGGTCTGCACCGGCGCAGTCATGACCAACCACACGCTCGGCCGTGAACTGCTGCAGGACCTGCGCGAGAACGGTCACGCGAACATGCGCGCCATCAGCGAGCACTGGTTCCGCCGCGTGCCCGAGGACTTCTTCGAAGGCTACGTCGCGCGTGCCTCCGTGGCGCCGCTGCAGGCCATGGTCGGCGTGCAGCAGAGCCTGCTCGACACCGACTGCCGGCCGCTTCTGCCACGCATCGCCGCGCCGACGCTGGTGGTGTTCGGCGCTCACGACGCCGGCCGCACCATCGACCACGCACGGATGCTGCTCGACGGCATTCCCGACAGCCGCCTCGCCACCATGCCCGACAGCGGCCACACGCCGATGGTCGAGACCCCGGCGGACTTCGACGCCGCGCTGCATGACTTTCTGTCCACTCTCTGAGGTCTTCCACCATGTCGCACTCCACCGCCTTTCTTCCCCTGCGCCTGGCGCGCACCGCCGCGCTGCTGGCCTGCACGCTGGCCGCGCCGTTCGCCGCATCGGTCGCGCTGGCCGATGCGCTCGACGATGTTCTCAAGGCCGGCGTGCTGCGCGTGGCCGTCACGCTCGACTACCCGCCCTTCGGCCTGGTCGATGCCGAGATGAGGCCGCAGGGCTACGACGTCGAGTTCGCCAACCTGATGGCCGGCGCGCTGGGCGTGAAGGCCGAACTGGTGCGGGTCACCGCGCCGACCAAGATCCCGACCATGGCGACCCGCAAGGCCGACCTGCTGCTGAACATCGGCCGGAACGAGGAGCGCGCCAAGGTGGTCGATTTCACGCAGCCCTATGCGCCTTACTACATCGGCGTGTTCGGCCCGGTCGACCAGAAGGCTGCGGGCGTGGCCGACCTGGCGGGCCGCAAGGTCGCGGTGACGCGCGGCACGCTGGAAGACCAACTGCTCACGAAGATGGCGCCGGCCGACACCCACATCCAGCGTTACGACGACCACAGCAACACCATCAGTTCCTTCCTGAGCGGCCAGTCGGACCTGATGTCGGTCGGCAACATCGTGGCCGCCGCCATCCTGGAGAAGAACCCGCCGCGCAAGCCGGAGCAGAAGTTCCTGCTGATGAACTCGCCGGTCTGCGCCGCGGTGGCGAAGGACGAAACGAGGCTCCTGGAGCGCATCAACTCGGCCATCACCGAGATCAAGAAGAACGGCCGGCTGGCGGCGATGGCCACCCGCTGGCTGAAGCAGCCGCTGCCCGACAACCTCTGAGCGACGCTCGCGTGAGCGCATGACCGTTGCCATTCCGGCAACGGATCGCACGCGATAAAGCAGCAAAACGAAGCGCCGTTTGGCACGGCGGCTGCGTGGCTCTCGGCATGAAAGCCACCTCGTCATCCAAGCGCACCAAACCGGCGCCACGCACTGCCGGCGAGCCCGGTCGGGCAACGGCCGCCACGCCCGAAGCCGACACCGGCACCTTCGTTTTCGGCCCCGCGGCCCACAACGCCTGGATGCTGCAGGCCGACCGCATCAGCCTCGTGCGCCGCGCCAGGACGCCCGTGCCGGTGCACATCGACGCGGCGCCCCAGGCCATCGAGATCGACCTGGCCCGCAGCGCGCTGGTGGTGGTCGACATGCAGAACGACTTCTGCCACCCCGAGGGCTGGTTCGCACAGAAGGGGCTGGGCACGAAGGCGGCGCGCCGGCCGATCCCGGTCATCCGCGACCTGCTGCCGGCCTGGCGCGGCGCGGGCGGCGCGGTCGTGTGGCTGCACTGGGGCATTCGCGCCGACAAGCGCAACCTCGCGCCGACCGTGCACTTCAAGGGCAAGCGCACGGCCGACGGCGTGGGCTACGCCGAGCATTCGCCGATCGACCACGGGCCGTCGCTGGTGCAGGGCAGCTGGGGCGCACAGCGCATCGACGAACTGGCCGATGCGCCGGGCGACATCACCGTGCACAAGCACCGGTTGTCCGGCTTCTGGGACAACGAACTCGACAGCGTGCTGCGCCAGCAGGGCATCACCACGCTGCTGTTCGCCGGCATCAACACCGACCGCTGCGTGTTCTCCACGCTGCAGGACGCGAACTTCCTCGGCTACGACTGCGTGCTGCTCGAAGACGCCTGCAGCACGCCGTCGCCGGCCTACGTCACCAAGGGCGTGCTGTTCATCGTGCAGCAGCTGCACGGATTCGTCGCGACGGCAGCGGCCTTGATGTCCTCGCTTTCCAGCCGGTAGTTCTTCCTTCCATCCATTCACCCGAACAGGAGTCCATCGTCATGTCCCTCGCTCATCTCCCAACCTTCCGCCGCTTCGGTGCGGCCCTGCTGTCCGCGGGCGGACTCGTACTCGCTCTCGTCGCAGTACCCGCTGCGGCGCAGACGCCCATCAAGCTGGTGCTCAACTGGAAGTACGAGGGCCCGCAGGCCTGGTTCTTCCTGGCCCAGGACAAGGGCTACTTCAAGGAGGAAGGGATCGACGTCACCATCGACCAGGGCGAGGGTTCGGCGGCGTCGATCCCGAAGGTCGCGGCCGGCGCCTACCAGGCCGGCTTCGGCGACATGAACGCGCTGATCGACCTGGCGTCGAAGCGCCCGGCCGATGCGCCGGTCGGCGTGTACATGCTCTACAACACGCCGCCGTTCGCGCTGGTGGTGAAGAGCGACAGCCCGATCAGGACGCCGAAGGACCTCGAAGGCAAGACCGTCGGCGGCCCGGCCAACGACGGCGCGCTGAAGCTGTTCCCGGCCTTCGCCAAGATCGCGAAGATCGACGCGAGCAAGGTGACCATCACCAACATGGCGCCGAACCTGCGCGAGCAGATGCTGGTCCGTGGCCAGATCGATGCCGGTTTCGGCTACGTGACCACGGTGAGCTTCAGCGCCAAGGGCATGGGCCTCGACCCCGCGAAGGACCTGCGCTTCATCCGCTACGGCGACCACGGCATGGACCTGTATTCCAACACCGTGTTCTTCTCGCGCAGCTTCACCAAGGAGAACCCGAAGGCGGTGCAGGGCTTCGTGCGCGCGCTCAACCGCGCCGTCAAGGAAGTCATCGCCAACCCGGATGCCGGCGTCGACTACGCGATCAAGCGCGAACCGCTGCTCAAGCGCGAGGTCGAGAAGGAGAAGCTGCTCGCCACGCTCAAGAACGACATGAGCCATCCCGAGATCGCCCGCATCGGGCTGGGCGACGTCGACGACGCGCGCCTGAAGAAGAACATCGCGCTCGTCGCCGAGGCCAACCAGCTGCCGCGCGTGCCCGAGGTGCAGGAGGTGTTCGACCGCAGCTTCCTGCCTGCGCGTGCCGAGCGCGCTTCCGCCACCGTCGCGCCCTGAAACCGACCCCCGACTCCGACCCGAAAGAGACTCCCCATGGACTTGCAACTGCGCGACAAGGTCGCACTCATCACCGGCCCGGCCAAGGGCATGGGCCGCGCCGTCACGCTGGCCTTCGCCAGGGAGGGCGCGAAGCTGGTGCTCGCCGGCCGCGACACCGCCGCCATCGAACCCGTGGCGGCCGAGGCGCGTGCGCTCGGCGTCGCGGCGATCGTCGTGCCCTGCGACCTGACAGCCGCGCCGCAGACCGAAGCACTTGCCGCCGCCGCGCTCGAGGCCTTCGGCCGCATCGACATCCTGGTCAACGTGGCCGGCGGCTCGGGCCCGATCGGCAAGACCGGCTGGGAGACCACGGCCGAGGAATTCAACGAGATCGTGCAGCTCAACATGAGCGGCTGCTTCAACACCATCCACGCGGTGCTGCCGTCGATGATCGAGCGGCGTAGCGGCAAGATCGTGAACGTGGGCGGCACCTTCGGCCTGCGCGGGCGCGCCGGGCGCATGGCGTACTCGGCCTCGAAGTGGGGCCTGCGCGGCATCACCAAGAGCTTCGCGCTCGAAGCCGGCCCGTACAACATCAACGTCAACAACGTCGCACCCGGCATGGTCGACGGGCCGCGCTTCCGCGAGAAGGTCTGCGCCAACATGGCCGAGAAGCTGGGCATCACGCTGGAAGAAGCGATGACGCGCCACGCCGCCGACTACGCGCTCAGGCGCGTGTCGACCGATGCGGACGTGGCCAACGCGTGTCTGTTCATGGCGAGCGAAGTATCGAAACAACTCACCGGCGTCGACCTGCCCGTCGACGGTGGCTGGGCTGCACTGTAAGGAGCGCGCGATGAAGGAAGTCGACCTCGTCATCCGCGGCGCACGCATCGTGTCTCCGGACCGCATCATCGAAGCCTCGGTCGCGATCGCGGGCGAGCACATCGTGGCCGTGGGCCACGACGACACCATGCCACCGGCGCGCGAGGAGATGCGCGCCGACGGCCTGTTCCTGCTGCCCGGCGCCATCGACAGCCACGTGCATTTCCGCGATCCGGGCTATCCGAACAAGGAGACCTGGCGCACCGGTTCGGCCGCCGCTGCGATGGGCGGCGTGACCACGGTGTTCGAGATGCCCAACACCAATCCGGCCACCGGAACGATCGAGGCATTGCGGCTCAAGCAGAAAGCCGCGGAGTCGTCGTACTGCGACTTCGGCATCCACGGCCTGCTGGGCGACGACACCGTCGACCGGCTGGAGGAACTGCTCGATGCGGGCGTGACCAGCTTCAAGGCCTTCGTCGGCAACACCTTCGGCAACCTGCCGGCGCCGACCGACGGCGCGCTGCTGGAAGGCTTCGAGAAGCTGGCGCCGCTGGGCATCCGCACCGTGGTGCATGCGGAGAATTCATCGATCCTGTTTCGCCGCCAGAAGAAGATGCAGGCGGCCGGCCGCATCGATGCGATGGCGCACCTGGCAGCGCGGCCGGCGGTGGCCGAGATCGAGGCCATCGGCCGCGTGCTCACGCTGGCCGAGTGGACCGGCGCACGCGTGCACATCGCGCACCACAGCGCAGCCGACTCGCTCTTCCTGCTGCGCGAAGCCAAGCGCCGCGGCGTCGACGTGACCGCCGAGACCTGCCCGCAATACCTGCTTCTCAACACCGACCACATGCTCAAGCTCGGCGGCGTGATGAGGCTGAACCCGCCGATCCGCGAAGCGCGCCACAACCAGCCGCTGTGGGACGCGCTGATGGACGGCACGCTCGACATGATCGCCACCGACCACGCGCCGCACACGCCGGAAGAGAAGACGCGCGAGAGCATCTGGGACTGCGACTGCGGCTTCCCCGGCGTCGAGACGCAGATGCCGCTGATGCTCACCGAAGTGAACCGCGGGCGCGCCTCGCTGATGGACTACGTGCGCTGGAGTTCGGTCGCGCCGGCCAAGGCCTGGGGCCTGTACGGCACCAAGGGTGTGATCGCGCCGGGCGCGCACGCCGACATCGCCTTCGTCGACATGGACCGCGCCGGCGTGCTGTCGCAGAACCGGCTGCAGAGCATCAGCAAGATATCTCCCTGGAACGGTCGGCCCGTGAAGGGCTACCCGCTGCACACGCTGCTGCGCGGCCGCTTCGTGATGCGCGACGGCAAGCTGGTCGGCGAGTCCGTGGGCTGGGGCCGCTCGGTGAAGACCGAGCAGCAGATGCCGACGCCGAAGCCGCGCAACACCGAGCACTACAGCAGCGCGATTCTCCAAACGCCGCCCGGCGTGCCGCGCACCGCGGTGCCGGTGGGCGAGGTGGACTGGAGCGTGTCGTGATGCGTCAGAAGGTGGGCGTCCACGTGGTCGCCTGCAGTGGCCCTGGCGACCTCCGCGGTGTGCAGGCGCTGATCGACGCCGGTGCGCTGGATCCGCGGCGCGTCGTCGCCGTGATGGGCAAGACCGAAGGCAATGGCTGCGTGAACGACCACACGCGCGACTTCGCTGCCACGGCGTGGTGCCACTTGCTGGCGCCGCACCTGGGCTGCACGGTCGACGGCGTGCATGCGCGCGTGGCGCTGGTCATGTCCGGTGGCACGGAGGGCGTGCTGTCGCCGCACTTCACCGTGTTCACTCGCGAGGCAATCGATGTCGCACCGACGCATGGCGAGAAGCGCCTGGTCGTCGGCGTCGCCCACACCCGCGCCTTCGCACCCGAAGAGATCGGCCGCATGGCGCAGGTCGAGGCGACCGCCGAGGCGGTGCGCGAGGCGATGCGCGATGCCGGCATCGATGACGCAGCGGACGTGCACTTCGCGCAGGTGAAGTGCCCGCTGCTGACATCGGCCAAGGTCGACGACGCGCTGCGGCGCGGCGCGGCGACGGTCACGCGCGACACCTACGAATCGATGGGCTGGTCACGCGGCGCCTCGGCGCTGGGCATCGGGCTGGCGCTGGGCGAGATCGCGCCCGAGCGCCTGAATGATGCGGCCGTGCTGCACGACCCCACGCTGCATTCGGCGCGTGCCTCGGCCTCTGCCGGCATCGAACTCGAAGGCAACGTCGTGATCGTGCTGGGCGAGGCGCCCGGCAGTGCGTCCGCGTTCCGCATCGGCCACACGGTGATGCGCGATGCGGTCGACGCGGCCAGCGTGCGCACGCTGCTGCGCACGCATTTCGGGCTCGACCCGGAGCGCGATGCGGACGCCATCGCATCGCGCCTGGTCAACCTGCTGGCCAAGGCCGAGGCCAGCCCCGACGGCCGCGTGCGCGGCGCGCGCCACACCATGCTGAACGACTCCGACATCAACGCGACGCGGCACGCGCGCGCTGCCGTGGGCGGCGTGCTGGCCTCGATCGTGGGACGCACGGCGCTCTATGTATCGGGCGGCGCCGAGCACCAGGGCCCGCCCGGCGGTGGACCGGTGGCCGCGCTGATGCGCGTGGACTGAGCCGCGCACCGCGCGGCGCATTGCAACGAAACATCTTCCGGAAGACACCATGAGCCAGAGCTTCATCCAACTGTCCGACGTGATGCTGCGTTACGGCGGCGGCACCATCGCGCTCGACCACACCACGCTGGGCATCGCCGAGGGCGACTTCGTGGCGCTGGTCGGGCCCAGCGGCTGCGGCAAGTCGACCATCCTGAAACTGGTGGCGGGCCTGCTCAAGCCGACCTCCGGCGCGGTGATTGCGGGTGGGCGGGAGGTCGGCGCGGTCGGCACGACGCCGGCTGGCGCGCATGCGGTGCAGGCACCGCGGTTGCGCATCGGCCTCGCGTTCCAGAACCCGACCATGCTGCCCTGGCTCACGATCCGCGAGAACGTGATGATCCCGCTGAAGATCGTCGAGCCCTTCCGCCAGGACTATGCGAAGAAGAAGCGCGGCGAATACGCCGGGCGCGCCGATGCATTGCTGGCGCAGGTCGGCCTGAAGGGCTTCGGCGACAAGCGGCCGTGGCAGCTGTCGGGCGGCATGCTGCAGCGCGCGTCGCTGTGCCGCGCGCTGGTGCACGAGCCCGAACTGCTGCTGCTCGACGAACCCTTCGGCGCACTCGACCAGTTCACCCGCGAGGAGCTGTGGGACATCATGCAGAAGCTCTGGATGGACCGCCGGCCCACCGTGCTGCTGGTGACGCACGACCTGCGCGAGTCGGCGTACCTCGCCAACCGCATCTGCGTGATGAGCTCGCGGCCCGGCCGCATCCTGGAGACGCGCGACGTCGGCTTCGCGCGGCCGCGCACGCTGGAGAGCAGCTATGCGCCCGAGTTCGCGACACTGGTGCAGCAGCTGCGCATGCGAATCGCCGACGCGCGGCGCGACGGCGACGCCACGCCGCCACCTGTCGTTTCAAGCCCCGTCGTCGGAGAGGTCATCGCATGAACACGCTGTCTCCTGTCGTTCGCCAGCGCCTGCTGTCCGCCGTTGCGCTCGTCGGTTTCTTCGTGCTGTGGGAACTGGTCTGCCTGGCCTTCAACGTGTCCGATCTGATCCTGCCGCGGCCCAGCCAGATCGCCCACGTGCTGATCGAGAAGATGCCGCTGCTGTGGTCGCACGCGCTGCAGACGCTCTACACCACCTTCGTCGGTTTCGCGCTCGGCGTGCTCGCGGGCATCGTGATCGGCGTGGGCATCGGCTCGTCGAAGCTGGCCTATGACGTGACCTATCCGCTGCTGGTCGGCTTCTCCAGCATCCCGAAGGTCGCGGTGGTGCCGCTGTTCGTCGTGTGGTTCGGCGCGGGCACGGTGCCGGCCATCCTCACGTCGATGGTCATCAGCATCTTTCCGGTGGTGGTCAACGTCGCGACCGGCCTGGCCATCACCGAGCCCGAGCTGGAAGACGTGCTGCGCGTGCTCGGCGCCCGCAAGCGCGACATCCTCTGGAACGTCGGCCTGCCGCGCGCCATGCCCTACCTGTTCGCGTCGCTCAAGATCGCCATCACGCTGTCCTTCGTGGGTACCGTGCTGGCCGAGACGGTCGCCTCGAACAAGGGCATCGGCACCGTGATGATGATCGCCAGCGGCAACTTCGACGTGCCGATGGTGTTCGCCGGCCTGTTCCTGCTGGCGGCGATGGGTGTGGTGCTGTATGCGCTGTCGTCGCTGGTCGAGCAGCGCGTGACCGGCTGGTCGCAGCGCAAGACCGACCTGGCCGCGGGCGGTGCATGAACGGCATCAAAGACCCATGCCGAAGCCGCCGGCCG
>CAIQMJ010000919.1 GCA_903872875.1 uncultured Variovorax sp. | reverse complement strand
TGCCGCCGCGCAGCATCTCCTTGAGCCCCTGGCGCAGGGACGCATCGAGCTGCTCGGGCGTCCACGCGTTGAAAAGCCGGTGCTTGAGCCCATCCGGCGGATAGACCGCGTCCTCGACGCACAGGCCGACACCCAGCTCCTTGGCGGCGGTGTCGCCGATGTGCGTGTGCGCGTTGACGAAGGCCGGAATGACGAGATGGCCGCCGAGGTCGATGCCCTCGCTGCGGCGTTGCCGCTCGATCGCGACGATGCGCCCGTGTTCCACCACCAGCGTGGCCTCTGGAATCGGCACCAGCGCCTGGCCTGCCAGGACGCTGCAATGGGTGTAGATGTCCGTCATCGAGGCGCGACCGGCGATGGATGCCGTGCGCTCAGGCCGCCTTGGCGCGCAGCGCCGCCTCCAGCTCGGCGGCCTTCTTGCTGGTCTTGATGATCGAGCCGCGCGAGGCGATGCCGCCGTCGATCGTCACCACCGTGCCGGTGATGTAGGCCGCATGCGGCGAAGCCAGGAACAGCATCAGTTCGGCAACCTCCTCGGCCTCGGCAGGGCGGCCACCGGGGTACTGCACGAAGAGCTCCTTCCAGCGGCCCTCGTCGCCATGCATGTCGAGCGCGCGGCGCTTCATGAGCTTGACCATGCGATCGGTCGACACAGGGCCCGGGTTGACGCCCACCACTCGGATGCCGTCGTCCAGGCTCACGCCGCCGAGCGCCTTGGTGAAGGCCATCACGGCCGCGTTGCCGGTCGAGCCTGCAATGTAATTGGCGTCCCAGTTCTCGCCCGAGTTGCCGATGTCGTTCACGATCACGCCGTGGCCCAGGCGCTTCATGCGTGCATAGACGAGCTGGGTGAGCTCCATGTAGCCGAGCACCTTGAGCGCGAAGCCTCGGCGCACTACCTCGAAGTCGAGCGACTCGATCGGGCCGGAAGGGATGTCGCCGGCGTTGTTGATGAGGATATCGATGTCGCCGACGGCCTCGTCCAGCGCACGCATGGCACCGGGCGCCGCCAGGTCCATCGGATGGACCGTGACGTCCACACCGTGCGCAGCAGTGATCTCGGCGCGTGCGGCCTCCAGCGCCGCAGCATCGCGTGCGGCCAGGTGCAGATGGCAGCCCGCCTCGGCGAAGACGCGTGCCGCCGCGAGGCCGATGCCTTTGGAGGCACCGGTGATCAGGACGGTCTGTCCCTTCAGGTCGAGAGTGATCATGGTTCAGTGGAACGTGGAGAGATGAAGGCGCAGCCTCAGACGGCGCCGGGAATGTTGGCGGTGATGGCGGCGATGAGATCGACCATGTCGTCCTGCAGCAGCGTGACGTGATCCGCGGCGGCGGCGAATGCCGCCTCCGCATCGTTGCGCTCGATGGCTTCGATGATGGCCAGGTGCTCGCCGATGGTCGCCGCCATGCGGCCGGGCTGGAAGGTCACGTGCCGGCGGTACACGCCCACGCGCTTGCGCAGCGTGCGGGTCTGTTCGGCCAGGTAATGGGTGTTCGACGCCTCGTACAGCGCGTCATGGAATTCACGGTTCACTTCGTAGAAGCTCTCGTGGTCGGCAATGACGAGCAGTTCGCTCAGCCGCGTATGAATGCGCTTCATCTCGGCCCGCTGGACAGCCGTGGCGCGGCGCGCCGCGTAGCGGGCGCAGAGGCCCTCCATCACCGACATCATCTGGAACATCTCGATGAGGACGGGCAGCGAGATGGTGGCCACGCAGGCGCCCTGGTGGCCGCGCATCTCGACCAGGCCGTTGCCGGCAAGCGCCTTCAGTGCTTCGCGCAGGGGTGTGCGCGACACCTGGAAGCGCGCGACGAGTTCGGCCTCGTCGAGCCGGGTGCCGGGCTTGAGCGCGCCGCTGACGATCAGGCCTTCGAGCGTTTCCTGCAGCTCGTCGGCCAGCGTCACGGATTTCTCGCGCGCACGGTCGCGCGGCGTGCGTGTCGGCGGCGTGGGGGTGTCGTTGGATGCAGTCATATGCCTCTGGATCGTTGTGGGAACAAATGGAATTTCGCGCGGGGGCTCAGGCCTGGAAGCGTGTCAGGAACTGCTTCAGGCGGTCGGCCTGGGGATCGAGGAACAGCGTCTCGGGCTCCGCGCTCTCGACC
>CAIQMJ010000918.1 GCA_903872875.1 uncultured Variovorax sp. | reverse complement strand
TTTCTCCGTCCTTGTTACTTCAGGTAGTCGTTGGTGAACACCTTGGCCACGTCGACATTCGTCTCCTGCAGGCCCATCGTGAGCAACTGCTTCTGCAGGTCCGCCCAGCCCGCCGTCGTCGAGTAGCCCATGCCCGACGTCCTGACTTCGGGTGACTGCGTGAGCTTCAGGACTTCGGGCAGCTTCAGTTCGGCATATTTCAGGTCGGTGGTCGGGTTGGCCGCGACGAAAGCCTTGAGAGCCTCGTCGGGATGCGCGAGGCTGTACGTCCAGCCCTTCATGAAGGCGCGCGTCATGCGCCGCACCAGGTCGGGTTTCTCTCGCAGCATGTCGGCGTGCGTGATGAGCGAGGTGCTGTACATCTTCAACCCGAGATCCTCGAGCAGGATCCAGCTCACGTTCTCGCCGCTGGCGCGCAGCTTCAAGGCGTCGTTGAAATAGAAGCCGACACCCACGTCGATGCGGTCGGCCGCGATGAGCGCCACCAGGGCGCCATCTGCCGGCACCTCCCTGAAGGTCGAGGCGTCGATGCCTAGCCGCGTCTTGAGCGCCGTCCACTGCCGTCCGGTGGTGCTCTTGAGTTGCACGCCCACGGTCTTGCCCGCGAGGTCGGTACGCGGATCGCGCACGTTCTTCGCGGTCTTGAATATCAAGGCCGTCGGGTTCTGCTGCAGCACCACCGCTGTCGAGACGACCGGCAGTCCCTTGGACGCCGCGACGAGCGCCTGGTCTGCCGACGCATATCCGAAGTCGGCGTCGCGTGTGCCCACGAGCTTCACCGTGACCGACGAACCTTCGCCGGGCGACAGCTCCAGATCGATGCCCTCGTCGGCGAAGTAGCCCTTGGCCTTGGCAAGAAAGATGGGTGCGTGCTCCGCGCCGTAGACCCAGTCGAGGCGCAGCTTCACCTTGTCGTCGGCTTGCGCGCCGGTGGCGGCCACCATCAGGAAAAAGGCCGTCGCCGCAAGTCGGCGCAGGAATGTGAGAGGCATGGCAATTCTTTCAGGATGAAATGGATGAGAGACAGGGAGTCACATGGCTGCGCCGTCGATGGCGAGCGATCCGCCGCGCATCAGGATGCGTTCGGCGAGGGCGACCACCATGAAGAGCGCGACGCCGAGAACGCTGAGCACCGCGATCGCCGCGAACATCAGCTCGGTGTCCAGTGCGATGTTCGCGGCGTTGATCACATAGCCCAGCCCTTCGCCCGCGGCGACGAACTCGCCCACCACCGCACCGACGATCGCGAGCGTGATGGAGATCTTCAGCGCGGCGAAGATGTAGGGCATCGCCCAGGGCAGGCTGATCTTCAGGAAGCTCTCGCGTTGCGACGCGCCGAGCGATCGCATGTACTGGAGGAGTTCCGGGTCGACCGAAGTCAGTCCCTTGGCCGTGTTGATCACGATCGGGAAGAAGGCCACCAGTGCCGCGATCAGGATCTTCGGCGTGAGGCCGAACCCGAACCACACCAGGAACAGCGGCGCGAACGCTACCTTCGGAAGGATCTGTGCGACCACCAGGAAGGGATAGCTGAGCTCTCGCACGGTCTTCGAGAACGCCATGCCCACGGCGATCGCAAAGCCGACCGCAAAGGCATAGACGAATCCCAGTCCGATGGCGACGAAGGTCGGCCAGGTATTGGCTGCCAGCATGGCGCGGTGTTCCCAGATCTCTGCCACGATGGTCAGCGGCCCGGGGAGGATCACCGGCTTGATGTGCAGCCAGCGCACCAACAGCTCCCATGCCGCGAAGAAGGCGATGAAGGTCATGGTCTGTCCGACCAGCATCTTCGAACTCTTTCTCATGCCATTGCCTCCTGTGGTGCGCGCTCGCCCCGCAAGAGGTGCCGGATACGGCCTGCCATGTCGCCGAACGCAGGCAGGTCGCGCGTCGCTTCGGATCGCGGACGGGGAAGCTCGACATCCAGCTGCTCGACCACCCGGCCCGGACGCGCCGACATCACGACGATGCGTTGCGACAGCAGCAGCGCCTCCGGGATGCTGTGCGTGATGAACACGATGGTGGTGTCGACCTCCGACCACAGTTGCACCAGTTCCTCCTGCAAGGTCTCGCGCGTGATCTCGTCCAGCGCCGCGAAGGGTTCGTCCATCAAGAGCACCTGCGGCCGGAAGGCCAGTGCCCGCGAGATCGATACGCGCTGCTGCATGCCGCCCGAGAGCTCGCCGGGGTAGCGATGCTCGAAGCCCTTGAGGCCGACGATTTCGAGCCAGCGCTGCGCCTCGTCACGGCGTTCCTTGCGAGTCATCTCTTTGCGCGCGACTTCCATCGTCAGCATCACGTTGTCGAGCGCCGTGCGCCAGGGCAAAAGCAGTGGACGCTGGAACACGTAGCCGACCTGCCCGGTCACGCGTTGCGGATCGACCGGCTGGCCATCGAAGAGCACCCGGCCCGCGGACGGCTGCATCACGCCCGACAGTACTTTGAGAAGGGTCGTCTTGCCGCACCCCGAGGGCCCGACGATGGTGAGAAAGGAGCGTGCGGGGATGTCGAAGCTCACGTTGTCGAGGGCGAGCACCGACCCGCTCGCGGTCTGGAAACGGACGCTCAGGTCCTGGATCGAGATGTCGGGAGTCTGTGGGTTCATGGGTCAACGGATGACGCAGAGTCGATCGGTATCGGTGCGGTCCGAAAGCAGCTCGCACCCGGTCGGTGTGACCAGCACCATGTCCTTGTTCTGCATGCCGTAGCCATGGCCGGTGCGATAGCACAGCGGCTCGATGCCCAGCACCATGCCGGCTTCGAGTGGAACGTCGTCGGTCCGGCCGATCACCGGATGGGTGCCGAGATAGGGTTCTTCGTGCAGATGCAGCCCGACGCCGTGGCCGACGAAGGAGATCGGCGGCAGGTCGATCTCCCGCAGCTTCGCCAGGAAGCGCTGGTAGACCTCGCGTGCGCTGGCGCCCGGCTTGATCAGGTCGAGCATCAGGTACTTGCATTCGACCAGGTGCTGCCAGATGCGCTCCGCATGCGGCGGGGCCTCCTGCACGACGGCCGTACGGCAGACGCCTGCCTGGTAGCCGGAGATCACCGAGAAGATCTCGACGCGGCATACATCGCCGCGCCGCAGCTTGCGCTCGGTCGGTCCGACATTCGGCAGCTGGCTGCGCTCGCCGGTGGCCACGATCAGCAACTTGAACTGTTCGGCGCCTTGCGTATAGACGCTGCGCGTGAGCGCCGCCGCGATGTCCAGCTCGGTGCTGCCGGCCTGTACGGCGGCAAACGAATCACCGATCGCCTGGTCGGCGATCCGCGACAGCCGCCTGAGCAGAGAGATCTCCTCGGCCGTCTTGATCTGCCGTGCCCGGGCAAGCAAGGCCTCGGCCGGCTCGAAACGTGCGGCCGGCAGTTGGCTGCTCAGGGCAGCGAAGTCGCCGGCGGGCAAGTGGTCCATCTCGAGGCCTACGCGCGCCCCGGCCAGGCCGAGCGAACGCAGCAGTCCGGCGAGCTTGTCCATCGCTGAATCCGAGAACTCGGCCCAGATCGCCAGCGGCGCGCTGCCGGCCCTTGCGCGCACCGTGGACTCCTCCATGTCGACCGCGAGCAGCGCCAGCCGACCATCGGCGGTCACGATGCTCATGGCATGCCGGTGCCGCAGCAACGGCTGTGATGGCACCACGAAGCCGTTGACGTAGGCGAAGTTCTCCGGCGAACTGGTGACCAGCGCGTCGAGGCCGCTGCGCTTCATGACCGCCGCGAGGCGGTCCACTATTTCCTGTCTCATGCAACCGCTCCTTGGATTTGATACTTGGCGACCTTGGCCAGGTCCACGTCGATGCCCATGCCGGGTCCATCCGGCAGCTCGATGCAGCCGTCGATCAGGCGCATGCCCTCCACAAGCAGGTCGTCGCGGTAGTAGATGCCGCCCAACTGGCCGTGCTGCTGTGCGGCCGGTGTCGACACCGGAATCACGCAGGACAGCACCACGGCCGGTGCACAGGCCGCCAATTGAAGATTCGCGAGATTGCCAACGCCCGTTTCCACCGAGCCATTGACGTTGCAGATCAGTCCAGCGGCCCGTGCCACCGCTGCCACCTCCATCGCGCGATAGAGGCCGCCGGGCTTGGTCGTGTAGATCGACACGATCTGCGCCGCCCGCCGCTCGATGATCTGGATCACGTCGTGGGCATTCCATGCGCTCTCGTCCGCCATCACCGGCGTGTCGATGGCCCGCGCCACGGCCGCCAGGCCTTCGATTCCCATCACAGGTTGCTCGGCGTACTTCAGGCCCTGGAGCTCCATCTCGCGAAGGGTTCTGATTGCCTCGCCGGGCGTCTTGTAACCCTCGTTCGCGTCGACGCAGAGATCGATCGCCGGTCCGACCTCGGCGCGGATCGCCTTGACGATCGCGATGTCCCGGCGCGGGTCCTGGCCCACCTTGATCTTGATCGTCCGGATGCCTTCGTCGACCACGCTCCTGGCTTCGCGCACCGCTTCTTCCATGCCGATCAGGCCCAGCGAGTGAGTGACCGGAATACGCCTGCGTACCGCACCGCCCAGCAGGCGATGCACAGGCACGCCCAATGCGCGCCCGGCGAGGTCGTAGGCAGCGAACTCGACTGCCGCCTTGGCGTACGGATAGCCTTTGATTGCGGCGTCCATGCGCTCGTGGAGCGCACCGAAGTTGCCCACTTCGATGCCGACGATGGCGGGTTTCAGATAGCGCTCGATGACGAGTTCGGCGATAGCGGGCGACTCGCCGAAGTAGCGGCCGAATTCGCCGCCCCAGTCCTTGAGGGCTGGAGCCTCTCCCCAGCCCACGTGGCCATCCGAATCGGTCAGCTTGACCAGCACGTAGCGGCCAATCGGTTCGGTCAGGCCTGTCCACTTGTGCTCGCGGCGCGTCGGCAATTGCACTGTCAGAGTATGAATGTCGATGATCTTGTTCATGGCTTTTGTTTTTTGTGAGCACATTTTGTGATCACAAAAGAAGATCACGCAAGAACTTTGCCAGCATTTCAGAAGCGGTCTCGCATGCTTTTTGGTGCGCGTGGCGCCATAGCGGTGCGCTGTCTCCGCATGTACTTCATCCGCGCACCAGCGCAATGACCGCCTCGCGATCGAGTCCGGCGATCCCCATGCGCGACGCGGTGCGGCCTTCCGCGCGGTAATCGACACCCGTCAGGGTCTGGCCGAGCGTGAAAAGTGCATCGGCCACGGGGACTGCCGTGCCGGCAATGGCGGCGAGTTCCAGAAAGGGCAGCAAGCCGTGGCCGAAGTCCTCCAGGTAATAGCGATGCGCGAGCGTGTCCGGCGCCTTGATGCGGCGGTTCGCCTCACCCGACGAGATCGCTGAGGCGAGATCCGACCGATCCACCACCGTGGCGGCGTCCACCGTACCGAGCGCCTGCATCTCCTCGATCAGTCCAGGCAGTTCATGACCGAAGGCTCTCGCCACCGCGCGGCGTTCGTCGTCGAGCGTGCGCATCACACGCGCCACGCCGGGCGTCATGCCCTCCACGTAGAAGGTGAAATCGCCACGCCGCGCCTCGACCCAGGCCGCCCCCAGTACGGCGCCAGGCGGATGCAGCACCATGTTGACGTTCGCGAGATCGCAGGCCAGCACGTCACGGACCACATCCGCGCCGGGGAACAACACCATTGCCGCCTTCAACGCAGCATTGCCGCCGGGCAGCGCAGCGAGCCTGATCTTCTTCGCGGTGCCACTGATCGTCACCCGGCCCGGTGTGTACTTGCGTGCCACATAGGTCAGTGTCGAGAACTCCGCAATGGCGGGCGCCCGCACACCGGCATCGACGTACGCCTGCCGAACCTCCAGCGCGCCGCCGGTATGCCCCGGATTCAGGATCAGCGGCAGCCCGCGCACGCCCAGCGCGACGAGATCCCGCGCCACTGCGGCGTGCGCGAACGTGGGCAGGCAGACGAGTGCCACGTCGGCATCGGCCACTGCTGCGCTCAGGTCGGGCGTGATCAATGCCGGTCGCACTGCACCCTCCCCCAGTACCCCCTCATAGCCAACGCATCCGCTCGCAAGGAACGGCGCCAGGGTGGTTGGCGACCGATTCCAGAGCCGTACTTCATGGCCCGCACGCGACAGCTCGACCACCGCCGCGGCTCCACCCGCGCCAGCTCCTATGACTGCGACTTTCAACTTCATGCTCTTCCTCGTCAACTGGATTATTCGGATCACTATTTGTGATCACAAATCAAGCATGAAGTATGCCGAGCGTCGGAAGCGATCAGTGCCTTTCTCGCCTGGCGCAGGTTTTGCTCTGTGCAT
>CAIQMJ010000917.1 GCA_903872875.1 uncultured Variovorax sp. | reverse complement strand
GGCGTGGAAACCACCACCGGTCCGCTGGGCCAGGGCATCACCAATGCAGTCGGCTTCGCGCTGGCCGAAAAGCTGCTCGCCGCCGAGTTCAACCGCGACGGCCACGACATCGTCGACCACCACACCTACGCCTTCCTGGGCGACGGCTGCATGATGGAAGGCATCAGCCACGAAGCCATCGGCCTGGCCGGCGCCTGGCGCCTGGGCAAGCTGATCGCTCTGTACGACGACAACGGCATCAGCATCGACGGCCAGGTCAAGCCCTGGTTCATCGACAACACCGCCGAGCGCTTCCTGGCCCACGGCTGGAACGTGATCGGCCCGATCGACGGCAACGATGCCAAGGCGGTCTCCGCCGCGATCGCCGAAGCCAGGAAGGCGGACGGCAACAAGCCGACGCTGATCATCTGCAAGACGCAGATCGGCAAGGGCAGCCCGAACCGCGCCGGTACCGCCAAGGCGCACGGCGAGGCGCTCGGCGCCGAGGAAATCGCGCTGACCCGCACTGCGCTCGACTGGCCCTATGCGCCCTTCGAGATCCCGCAAGAGGTCTATGACGACTGGAGCGGCAAGGACGCCGGCGCCAAGGCCGAAGCCGCCTGGAACGAGAAATTCGCAGCCTATGCCGCCGCCTTCCCCGAGCTGGCCGAGGAATTCACGCGCCGCATGAAGGGCGAGCTGCCCAAGGACTTCAACCAGGTCGCGTTCGACACGGTGGTCTCGGCCCACACCAAGGCCGAAACCGTCGCCAGCCGCAAGGCCAGCCAGATCGCGCTCGAATTCTTCACCGCCGCGCTGCCCGAGATGCTCGGCGGCAGCGCCGACCTGACGGGTTCGAACCTCACCAACACCAAGAGCACGCCCGCGCTGCGCTTCGACGCCGCCACCGGCGACGTGGTGCTCGGCGTGCCGCCGCAGGCCGCGGCCCAGCAAGGTGCAGAGGACGAGTCCAAGCCGAAGAGCTCGGCCGACAGCGCGCCGACGCCGCACGGCCTCATCGGCCGCCACATCAACTACGGCGTGCGCGAGTTCGGCATGGCCGCCATCATGAACGGCGTGGCGCTGCATGGCGGCTACATCCCCTACGGCGGCACCTTCCTGACCTTCAGCGACTACAGCCGCAACGCGATCCGCATGGCCGCGCTGATGAAGCACCGCGTGATCCACGTGTTCACGCACGACTCCATCGGGCTGGGCGAAGACGGCCCGACGCACCAGTCGATCGAGCACGCCGCGAGCCTGCGCCTGATTCCCAACCTGGACGTCTGGCGTCCGGGCGACACGGCCGAGACGGCCGTCGCCTGGGCCGTCGCGCTGCAGAACGCCACACGGCCGACCGCACTGCTGCTGTCGCGCCAGAACCTGCCCTATTCGCCCAAGAAGGACCTGAGCGAGATCAGCAAGGGCGCCTACGTGCTGTCCGAGCCCGAGCATGTCGGCCTGAGGGGCAGGAAGGCCCGCGCGGTGATCATCGCGACCGGCTCCGAAGTGCAGCTCGCCATGAAGGCACAGGAACTGCTCGCTGCGAAGAAGATCGCGGTGCGCGTGGTGTCGATGCCCTCGACCACCACCTTCGACCGCCAGTCGGTCGCCTACAAGAAGAGCGTGCTGCCCGCCGGCGTGAAGCGCGTGGCGGTCGAGATGGGCGTGACCGACGGCTGGTGGAAGTACGGTGTCGACGCGGTCGTCGGCATCGACACCTTCGGCGAGTCGGCACCGGCGCCGGTGCTGTTCAAGCACTTCGGCTTTACGCCGGAAAACCTCGCTGCCACCGTCGAAGCAGCGATCAAGATTTCTTAACCTTAGGAGCAACGTCAGATGGCTATCAAACTCGGTATCAACGGCTTCGGCCGCATCGGTCGCAACGTGCTGCGCGCAGCGGTCCAGAACTTCAAGAACGACATCGAAATCGTCGCCATCAACGACCTGCTCGAGCCCGACTACCTCGCCTACATGCTGCAGTACGACTCGGTGCACGGCCGCTTCAAGGGCGAAGTCTCGGTCGACGGAAGCACGCTGATCGTCAACGGCAAGCGCATTCGCCTCACGCAGGAACGCGACCCCGCGAACCTGAAGTGGGGCGACGTGGGTGCCGACATCGTGCTCGAGTCGACCGGCCTGTTCCTGACCAGGGAAACCTGCCAGAAGCACATCGATGCGGGCGCCAAGAAGGTCATCATGTCGGCGCCCTGCAAGGACGACACGCCGATGTTCGTCTACGGCGTGAACGACAAGAAGTACGCCGGTGAAGCGATCATCAGCAACGCCAGCTGCACGACCAACGCGCTGGCGCCGCTGGCCAAGGTGCTGAACGACAAGTGGGGCATCAAGCGCGGCCTGATGACCACGGTGCACGCCGCCACCGCGACGCAGAAGACCGTCGACGGCCCGTCCAACAAGGACTGGCGCGGCGGCCGCGGCATCCTGGAAAACATCATCCCGTCGTCGACCGGCGCCGCCAAGGCCGTGGGCGTGGTGATCCCCGAGCTGAACAAGAAGCTCACGG
>CAIQMJ010000916.1 GCA_903872875.1 uncultured Variovorax sp. | reverse complement strand
TCAGGTCCAAACTTCATCTCACAGGCAGGCATCACGCAAGCCTGACCTTCCACTCTCAAAGGAATTGAAATGAAGACCTCGAAGCTCCTCGCCGCTGCCGCCCTGACCCTCCTTGCCGCTGTCGGTGCGCAGGCTGAAACCTATGACGGTGTGCTTACCGTCCACAGCACGCAAAGCCGCGCAGAGGTGAATGCCCAAGCCGTTGCAACCGCACGCGCCGGCAACATCTACGCCGACGGTGCGAACGCGGGCCTCCAGCCCGTGTTCAACGGTGCCGCCAGCCGCAATGCCGTCCGCACGGAAGCCGTGGCTGCCGCCCATGCGCCGAACCAGAACCTGGACCGCAAGGCTTTCGTGAACAGCACGATTCCCTCGGCTTATACGAACGGCACGCTGAAGATCCGTACCGTGCGTCAGGCTGCGCTCTGATCGCCACCTGCAGCGGTCACGCTGCATCGACCGATGACCACCGGCCCGCGCGCAAGCGCCGGCCGGTTATTTTTTGGGCTTGGCGCGCATGCCGATGCGCGTTTCGAGAAAGTCGAGCAGCGCGCGCAGCGCGGCGCTGTTGTGGCGACGTTGCAGGTAGGCGGCAGACAGCCACATGTCGCTGCGCACATAGTCCTGCAGCACGGGCACGAGTTCGCCGTGGTCGATGTGCGACTGCACCAGCAGCGTCGGCATGTAGAGCACGCCAAAGCCTTGCATCGCGGCCTCGATCAGGGGGGCGCCCTCGGTCGCGTCCATTCGGCTCTTTACGGCGACGTCCAGCGGCTTGCCCTCGACTTCGAAACGCCACAGCGGATGCGGGCCCAGGCGTGATTGCGTCAGGACGTCGTGGCGCGCCAGATCGGATGGATGCTCGGGCATGCCGTGCTTCTTCCAATAGACCGGCGAGGCGCAGACAACCAGTTTCATCAGCATGAGCTTGCGCACGATCAGGTTGTCGTCGGTGATCGGGCCGAAGCGCAATGCGACGTCGATGGCTTCCTCCGCCAGATCGACAGTGCGGTTGCTCAGATGCAGGCTGATGCTCACCTCGGGGTAATAACCGAGGAACTGCGCCAGCAGCTTGGGCAGGTCTCCCTGGCCCATGCCGTGCGGGGCAGAAATGCGCAGCCGGCCGGTCGGCCGGCTCGCATGCTCATGCAACTCGGCCTGAGTGAGTTCCACCATTTCCATCACGGGCTTGCTGCGTTCGAGCAGCAGTGCGCCCGCATCGGTCAGACTGACCGACCGCGTGGAGCGGTTCAGCAGGCGAACGCCGAAGCGAGATTCAAGCTCGGCCACATATTTGCTGACGGTGGCTTTTGACATGTTCAGCTTGGTCGCGGCGCGCGAGAAGCTGCCGTGCGCGGCGACCTCGCGAAAGGTTCTTATCAGATCGAGGCTGTCCATTCGAAGGGTCTCATTGTTTCTAGAACGCGAACACGGTGGTTCGTTTTTGCGCGGGTTTTCCCCTATCAACAAGCTCAGAATTCAGCCACAGGCAGGCAGCAATGCCCGCCTGAGCGAACAGGACCTGAGCAGGAAGGCCGTACCAGTAAAAGCGGCCTTCCCCTCCCGACCGGTTCACCCCGCTCCCGAACAGCAAGAGGAAACTGAAAAATGAAGACATCCAAGATCATCGCCGCCGCAGCCCTGTCGATTCTCGCCGTTGCCGGCGCACAGGCTGAAACGTACGAAGGCGTGCAGCAAGTGACCAGCACGCACAGCCGTGCCGAAGTGAACGCCCAAGCCGTTGCGATCGCAGGTACGAACCAGTACGCCGAAGGCGCATCGTCCGGCGTGACCCCGGTTCTGTCCGCTTCGGTCGACCGTGCACGCATCCAGGCTGATGCCGTTGCGACCGCCCATGCGCCGAACCAGAACCTGGACCGCAAGGCTTTCGTGAACAGCACCGTTCCTGCTGCGTACCTGAAGCCCCGCGTTTCGTTCACCCGCCAAGCAGGCCTCTGATCCGATAAACGGGTCGCCCCTCCGTTCCACACACTTTCATAGAGACACCGACATGAAGACTTCCTACATCCTCGCCGCCGCTGCCCTGTCCATCGCCGCCATGACTGGCGCGCAAGCCGAGACCTATGACGGCGTGCAAGCGTCGACCTCGGCCCTCAGCCGCTCCGAAGTCGGTAGCGAGGCGGCTCGTGCCGCCGCTGCACCGAACCAGAACGTGGCGCGCGGCTCGCGCGGCGCCGAGGCCTTCACGGTGTCGAGGGATCGTGCAACCGTGAACGCCGAAGCAGCTCGCGCTGCGGCAGCGCCGGACCAGAACGTGTCGTCGGGCTCGCGCGTCAACAGCAAGGTCGTGTCGACGATGCAGAACCCGGTTGATCAGGCTGCCGCGTCGCGCGCCAACGGCGCCAGCAAGCTGTAATTCGAATTGCGGCCTGCGGGCTGTACCGAATATGAAAAACCCGAGATCGGAAGAGCACACGTCTGAACTCCATTCACATTCAGAAATCTCGTATGACGTCT
>CAIQMJ010000915.1 GCA_903872875.1 uncultured Variovorax sp. | reverse complement strand
GGCATTCGGCACCAGCGCGCCCGCGTTTTCCTTTAGGAAGTCGGTTGCCTGCCCGGCCTTCTGGTCTACCCAGCTTTTCGTCGCATCCCAAGCACCCGAGGCGGTCGCTTTCACGTCGACGCCAGTCTTCTCTTTCAACCAATCGTTCGCACCCTTGGCAAGGCTGCTCGCGGTGCTCGTGATCGAGCCCCAGGCGGCTTTCGCGTCCGTCACGACCGAATCCCAAGCGCCGCTGATGTAGGCGGTCGTAGTACCCCAGGCCGAGACGATCTTCCCGCCGATGTCGGCATCGATCATGTCCTTCGCCCAGAGGCCGGCCTTCTCGCCGATCATTTCTCCGGCCATCGATCCCAGGTAGCCGCCGACCACTGTGCCGATCGGGCCGAGCGCGGAGCCGAGGACGCCACCAATGACGCCGCCGATACCCATGCCAGCGGCACCGCCTGCGCCCTTGTAGCGCTGCGTCCGGTTTTCCTCTGGCGTCTTGCTCGGGTCGTCATCCATGCCGAATGCACTTCCCAGCGCCAATCCACCGGAAATCAGGCCGCCGAGCAACGGGATGCGCTTCAGCAGCTTGCCGCCGCCCTTCAGCAGGCCCTTGCCCTTGCCGAGCACACTGCCCAGCATCCCGCCGGCACCGCCCAGCATCCCACCCGCGGCCGCGCCGATGCCGCCCAGGACGCCGCCGCCACCGCCAGCACGCACAACGGTCGTTTCGCCGGGCTTCTTCGTGGTGAGCGCCTTCAGGAATCGGCCGTACCAGCGTTCTTTCTTGCGCTCGGCGCTGCGCCCGAACAGTGAGAACAGGCCACGCCCAAGCGGGCTCACGGCGTCCTTGACTTCCTTCATGGCGTTGACCGTCGGATCGATGTTGTCCGCGCCACTCAGCGAAGCCGACAGCTTCGAAATCGAGTCGGCGATGGTCTTGGCTGCACCGCCACTGATGCTGTTCGGCGCCGCACCTGCGCCTGCGCCGGGCGCGGCGGGGCGCTGCTGCCCTGCGACCCAGCGGCCGTCAGTGCTTCGGCCGAGCGGCGTCGCCGGCTTCGCGGTGCCGGCGACGAATCGTCCATTCGCGCCGCGTGGCTGGGTGACGGCAACGCTCGTGTAGCTGCGCGATGCGGCCGAGCCCGCGGGCCGTGAGGCGCTCGTGCGGCCGACGGGCTGCGCCGCCGACGGACGGCTGCCGACGAAGTTGCCACCCAGGGTGCGCGCTGCAGGCGCCCGCGGCATCGCCGTGTTGACAAGCGGCGCATTCGGGCGGTTCGTGCGTGCCGAGTTCGCCACCTGCAGGCCGATCGAGCGCGCGATGGCCTTCACGTCGGCTCGGATGTCCTTCCAGACCACGAGGCCCTGATTCTGGGAGCGAAGGATGTCCTGATTGGTCTCGATGGCCTCCCCGATGAGGAAACCTTGTGCGTCGTGTCTGTAGCTTGCCATGGCGCGATCAGTGCCTATAGTTGGCGAAGTTGCGCGAAGCACGCATGCCGGCCCAATCGGTCTTGTTATCGAGGCCGGTGAGAGTCGC
>CAIQMJ010000914.1 GCA_903872875.1 uncultured Variovorax sp. | reverse complement strand
CTCGATGCCGCGCTCGCGCTGGAGAACCGCGAGTTCCTGCTTCTCTTCGACACCGCCGACAAGACGGAAGGCATGCGTGCCTTTCTCGACAAGCGCCGGCCTGAATTCAAGGGCGAATGACATATGACCCCATCCCAATCACTCAGGATCGCCGTGATCGGCGCCGGCACCATGGGCCGCGGCATCGTGCAGCTGTTTGCACAGGCCGGGCACCGCGTGCACTGCTTCGATAGCGTCGATGGCGCCGCCGGCAAGGCGGTCGAGTTCGTCGGGGGCATGATCGGCCGCGGGGTCGAGAAAGGGCGCCTCGGCGCCGACGACTTCGAACGCCTCCGCGGCCGGATCCATGCCGCGGCCACGATCGCCGATCTGGCGGACTGCGATGTGGTGATCGAGGCGATCGTCGAAGACCTGGAGGTCAAGCGGGCGCTGTTCCGCCAGCTCGAAGCCGTCGTGTCGCCGCAGGCCATCCTGGCGAGCAACACATCGTCGCTGGTGGTGGCCGAGATCGCCGCCGCCTGCGCGCATCCCGAGCGGGTGGCGGGCCTGCACTTCTTCAACCCGGTGCCGCTGATGAAGGTGGCCGAAGTGATCGCGGCGGTGCGCACCGCGCCCGCCGTGGTTGAGACGCTGCGCACGCTGGTCGCCGGTACCGGCCACCGCGCGGTGGTCGCGGCCGACCAGCCGGGCTTCCTGGTCAACCACGCGGGACGCGGGCTCTACACCGAAGGGCTGCGCCTGCTGGAAGAACAGTCGGCCAGCGCCGACCAGGTCGACCGCGTGCTGCGCGAGGCCGCGGGCTTCCGCATGGGTCCGTTCGAGCTGCTCGACCTGACCGGGCTCGACGTGTCGAGCAAGGTCATGGCGTCGATCTACGAGCAGTTCCAGCAGGAGCCGCGCTTCCGGCCGTCGTCGCTGGTGCCGCCGCGGGTGGCGGCCGGGCTGTTCGGGCGCAAGACGGGGCAGGGCTGGTACGCCTATGCGGGCGACAAGGGCGATGTGAAGCAACTGCCGACGGTGTCGCCCGTGCCCGCGCTGCCAGCCGAGCTCAAGGTGTGGGTCGCGCCCGACGCGGCAGACCGCGAAGCGCTCCGGGCACTCGCGAGCGAGGCCGGTGCCCGATGGCTGGACCATCCGGACCCCGATGCCCTGCTGATCGTGCAGCCCTGGGGCCGCGATGCGACGAGCGAGGCGATCGCGCTGGGCCTCGACGCAACGCGCTGCGTGGCGATCGATCCGCTGCCGGGCTTCGGCCTGCATCGCACGCTGATGCTCACCGCCGTGACCACGCCGGCGATGCGCGACGCCGCGCATGCGCTGCTGTCGCAGGACGGCACCGGCGCCACGGTGATCAACGACAGCCCCGGCTTCATCGTGCAGCGCGTGCTGGCGACCATCGTCAACATCGCGGCGCAGATCGCGCAGCGCGGCATCGCGTCGATCGACGACATCGAGGACGCCGTGAAGCTCGGCCTGGGCTACCCGCACGGCCCGCTGGCCTGGGGCGACCGCATCGGCGGCGCCAAGGTGCTGCAGATCCTGCAGCGCATGCAGGCTGGCACCGGCGACCCGCGCTACCGGCCCAGTCCGTGGCTGGAGCGCCGCGTGGCGCTCGGCCTGTCGCTGCGCACGCCGGAGGCGGCGCGGTCATGAGTGCGGTGCCCGCCATCGACATCGCGCATCTGCGCGAATGGGTCGGCCGCGAGCAGGTCGCCGAGCAGCGCATCGACCCCTTTCCGGCGCGCGCGCTGGCGGGGCTGCTCGATCGCGCGCAGGTGCCGGAAGCCGGCGATGCGTTGCCGCTGCCCTGGCACTGGCTGTACTTCCTCGACACGCCGGCCCGCGCCGAGATCGGCATCGACGGACATCCGGTCCGCGGCGGCTTCCTGCCGCCGGTGCCGCTGCCGCGGCGCATGTGGGCCTCGGGCGAGATCGATGTCGACGCGCCGCTGACCATCGGCCGCGACGCGCAGAAGGTGTCGACGGTGCAGTCGGTGGAATTCAAGCAGGGGCAGAGCGGCGCGCTGGTGTTCGTCACGGTCGCGCACGTGCTGTCGCAGGCCGGGCGGACCTGCCTGCGCGAGCGGCAGCACATCGTCTACCGCGATGCGCCTGCCGGCGCCGCACCGCTACCGCCGGGCACGCCGCCGAAGGACGAAGCCCAGTGGCAGCGCGCGCTGCAGCCCGATCCGGCGATGCTCTTCCGCTACTCGGCGCTGACCTACAACGGCCACCGCATCCACTACGACCGCGACTATGCGACCGGGCAGGAGTTCTATCCGGCGCTCGTGGTGCACGGGCCGCTGCTGGCGACGCTGCTGCTGGATCTGCTGCAGGCCGAGCAGCCGCAGTCGCCGATCGCGCATTTCGACTTTCGCGCGCTGCGCCCGGCCTTCGACACCGACCTGCTGACCCTGCAGGGCCGGGCCGGCGACGACGGCAGGTCCGCACGCCTCTGGACCGTCGACCCGCAGGGCGCGCAGGGCATGAGCGCCAACGTGCGCTTCGCATGATGGCCACACCCAAGCCCGCACCGCCGGTCTGGCGCTCGATGCTCTTCGTGCCCGCGCACGTCGACAGGTTCGTCGCGCGTGCGCATGAGCGCGGCGCCGATGCGGTGATCCTCGATCTCGAGGACAGCGTGCCGCTGGCGTTGAAGGCGCAGGCGCGCGAAGGCCTGGCCGCGCGTGCGGCCGGCGTGGCGGCACATGGCACCGCCGTGCTGGTGCGCGTGAACGCCGACGCCGGCATGGCCACGCTCGACATCGATGCGGCGGTCGGTGCGGCCGTGCAGGCGCTCGTGCTGCCGAAGGTCGACACGCCGGTGGCCGTGCGCGATGCCGCGCAGCGCGTAGCGGCGCTCGAGCGGCAGCTCGGCCTGCCGGACGGCCACACCTGGCTCATCGCGCAGATCGAGGACGTGGCCGCGCTGCCGCATCTCGACGCCATCGCCGGGAGTTCGCCGCGGCTGCTCGGAATGATCCTCGGCTCCGAGGACTTCTCGGCCAGCGCCGGCATGTCGCCGACGCCCGCCGCGCTGTTCGGTCCCAACCAGATGGTGGCCTTCGCCTGCCGCCGCGCGGGCATCCTGCCGCTCGGCTTTCCCGCGTCCATCGCGGAATTCGCCGACATCGAGGCCTTCGCTGCGCAGGTCCGGCTGGCGCGCGACCTGGGCTTCGTCGGCGCCTTCTGCATCCATCCGGCGCAGGTGCCGGTGCTCAACGACGGCTTCTCGCCATCGGCGCACGAACGCGCCCATGCAGAGGGCCTGATCGCAGCCTTCGAAGCCGCGCAATGCGAGGGTCGCGGCGCCGTCGAGTACGGCGGAAAGATGGTCGACCTTCCCGTGGTGGTGCGCGCCCGTGAACTGCTGCGTCGCGCCGCCCACACCTCGACAAACAACCTACCGGAGACAACACACCATGACTGAAACCGCTACACATCCCATCACCTACGACGCCATCGTGATCGGCGCCGGGGCGGGCGGACTGAGCGCCGCCGCGCGCCTGGTGGCTGCCGGCAAGAAGGTGCTGGTCGCCGAGAGCCTGGGCCGCGTCGGCGGCCGCGCATCGAGCGAGCAGATCGACGGCTTCACCGTCAACATCGGTGCCATCGCGATCGAGCGCGGATCGACGTTCGAAGAAACCTTTGCGCTGCTCGACGTCGAACTCGACCTGCGCGAGCCGAACCCGGCCACGGTGTTCCTCATCGACGGCAAGATCATCAACGTCGCGAAGGGCGGCTGGGGCATGCTGCTGGGCGGCTTCACCAAGCAGGCCGCGAAGATCGGCGCCAAGTTCGCGGACGCCCGCGGCGGCGACCTGCCAGAGGCGAAGCTCACCACGCAGGAATGGCTGGCGCAGTACACCAGGAACGAGACGGTGCACGCGATCTTCCGCAACCTCTGCGCGGCCATCTTCGCGGCCAACTCGGACGAGCTGCCGGCGCGCGCCTTCCTGACGTACTTCGCAGTGAAGGGCGCGTTCAAGCGCTTCGGCTTCTGCCCGCGCGGCACCATCGGCCTGTGGAACGACCTCACGGATGCGATCCGCCGCCGTGGCGGCGAGGTCTGGCTGAGCACGCCGGTCGCCGCGCTGCATGTGGAAGGCGGCCGCGCCACCGGCGTCGACCTGGTGAAGGACGGCATCGTCACGCGCGTGAACGCCCGCGTGGTGATCAGCAACATCGGCCCCCGCGCGACGGTGGCGCTGCCCGGCGCCGATGCCTTCGGCGCCGAATACGTGGCGATGGCCACGACCGCGCCGAAGCCGGCCGCGAACATCGTGATCAACTTCGCCACCCGCGAAAGGCTCTACGACGCGCCCGGCCTGGTGACCTTCGGCCGCACGCGGCGCCTGTGCAACATCGGCGAACTCACCGCGACCTGCCCCGAGCTGGCACCCGCGGGCTGGCACCAGTACGTGGCCTATGCGGTCCCGCGCCCGGCCATCGGCGACTTCGACAACGATGCCGAAATCGAGGCTTCGCTGCAGGACCTGCGCGACCTGTTTCCCGGCTTTGCCAGCGCGAAGATGCTGTCGGTGCGCGTGATGCGCGGCGACTGGCCGGCCCAGCGTTCATGCGGCGGCTACGACCTGCCGCAGACCACGCCGCTGCCGAACTTCTGGCACGTCGGCGATGCGGTCAAGGACTATGGCGACGGCGGCACCCAGGCCTGCGCCGACACCGGCCGCACCGTGTCGAAGCTGGCGCTCGACGTGCTGGCCGCCGCCTGAGGCCCGCGCGATGGCTGCACACGACAAGGACGACAACGGCAGCAAGGACATCCAGCGCTGCGCGGCGCTGCTCGCGCGCCTGCGTCCGTTGCTTCAGGAGGCCACGCAATCGCTCGCGCGGGCCTGCACCGACGAGGGCACATTCAACGCACGGCGCTTCGACGCGCGCCAGGTCGCAAGCTACGAGCTGGCCTGGGCCAGCGCCGACCTGCTGGCGGCCGAGACCGCCATCCACGGCGTGAGCGCATCGAGCGCTTCGGGCACATCGGGCACGCCTGTTAGAGCGGCCAGTTCGCTGGAGGCCGGCCTGGCGCTGGTCTTCGGCGTGGACGCCATCGGTGCGGTGCTCGCACGCACCGAGATGCTCTTCCTGGAACTGGACCTCGACACCGCGCCACTGCATGCCTTTGCCGCGGACCCGGCCTGGACGGCGCTGCGGCGCTCCGCCGGGAGCGCGTCGGCGCTGCAGGCGGTCGGCCGCGCGCTGGCCGATGCCGGTGGCGAGGTCGGCGGCGTGGTGCTCGACGAGTCGCACGCGATGGCGCAGGACGCGTTTCGCCGCTTCGCCGCGGACGTGGTGGCGCCGCAGGCCGAGGCGCTGCATCGCCACGACCTGACCGTGCCCGAGAGCCTGCTGCAGCCGCTGCGCGAGATGGGCGTGTTCGGCCTGACGGTGCCGGAGCGCTTCGGCGGCAGCGGGCCGAACGACCGCGACGACACGCTGCTCATGGTGCTGGTGACCGAGGCCTTGTCGGAAGCGTCCCTGGCCGGCGCCGGCAGCCTGATCACGCGGCCCGAGATCCTGAGCCGTGCGTTGATGGCGGGCGGCACCGAAGAACAGAAGGCGCATTGGCTGCCGCGCATCGCGGCGGGCGACCCGCTGTGCGCCATCGCGATCACCGAGCCCGACTACGGCTCCGACGTCGCGGGCCTGATGCTCCGCGGCACGCGGGTCGACGGCGGCTGGCGGCTCGACGGCGCCAAGACCTGGTGCACCTTCGCCGGCAAGGCCGGGCTGCT
>CAIQMJ010000913.1 GCA_903872875.1 uncultured Variovorax sp. | reverse complement strand
CGTCGGTGCAGCCGCAGATGGCCTTCTTCTTCGGCGTGGCCGAGTAGTCGCCGCCCGCCGTGAACATCAGGATCTGCTCGACCAGGCCGGTGCACGAGCCGCAGCTCGCGCTCGCCTTGGTGTGCTTCTTCACCTCGTCCAGCGTGAACAGGCCCTTCTCCTTGATCGCCTTGCAGATCGTGCCCTTGTTCACGCCGTTGCAGCCGCAGACCTCGGCGTCGTCGGGCATGCTGGCTGCCTTGCTGTGGCCCTCGTGGCCGGTGTCGCCGATGTTCGATTCACCGAACATCAGCTTGTCGCGGATGTCGTGCACGCTGCGGCCGTCGCGCAGCAGCTTGAAGTACCAGCTGCCGTCGACCGTGTCGCCATACAGGCAGGCACCGATCAGCTTGTCGTCCTTGATCACCAGCTTCTTGTAGACGCCGCCGAAGGGATCGCTCATCACGATCTCCTCGGTGCCTTCGCCACCCATGAAGTCGCCGGCCGAGAACAGGTCGATGCCCGTGACCTTGAGCTTGGTCGAGGTGAGCGAGCCCATGTAGCGGCTGTAGCCCATCTCCGCGAGATGGTTGGCGGCCACCTTGGCCTGCTCGAACAGCGGTGCGACCAGACCGTAGGCGATGCCGCGGTGCGCCGCGCATTCGCCGACCGCGTAGACGCGCGCATCGGTCACGGTCTGCAGCGTGTCGGTGACCACGATGCCGCGGTTGCAATGCAGCCGCATCGATTCGGCGAGCTTCACGTTCGGCCGGATGCCTACCGCCATCACGACCAGGTCGGCCTGTTCCTCGGTGCCGTCCTTGAAGCGGATCGCCGTCACGCGGCCGTCGGCGTTGCCGACCAGCTCCTGCGTGTGGGCGCTGAGCCGGAACTTCAGGCCCCGGTCTTCCAGCGACTTGCGCAGCAGGCCGCCGGCGACATCGTCGAGTTGGCGCTCCATCAGCCAGGCGTTGACGTGCACCACCGTCACGCTCATGCCGCGCAACATCAGGCCGTTTGCGGCCTCCAGGCCGAGCAGGCCGCCGCCGATCACGACTGCGTGCCTGTGCGTCTTCGCTGTCTCGATCATGGTCTGCGTGTCGGCGATGTCGCGGTAGGCGATCACGCCGGCCAGGTCCTTGCCCGGCACCGGCAGCATGAACGGGTTGGAGCCGGTGCACAGCAGCAGCCGGTCGTAGGGGGCCTCGGTGCCATCGTCCGCGCGGACGATGCGCTTCACGCGGTCGACCTCGACCACCTTGCGCCCGGCATGCACCGTGATGCCGTTCTCCTCGTACCAGGACCAGGGGTTGAGCACGATCTCGTCGATCGTCTGCTCGCCCGCCAGCACGGGTGACAGCAGGATGCGGTTGTAGTTGGGGTGCGGCTCGGCACCGAACACCGTGATGTCGTAGAGCTCGGGGTCGATCTTCAGCAGCTCTTCGAGCGTGCGGACGCCGGCCATCCCGTTGCCGACGAGCACCAGCTTCTGCTTCTTCACGCGCATATCCATGGCGGTTCTCCGTGGGGCTGTCCCGAAAACAAAAAAAGGCGTCCGCATGGAGCTGCCCAGCCGAAGCCGAACAGTCATGCGGACGCCTTTGTCCTGAAGCCACTCGCGACGCCATTGCCGCGCGTGACCTTGATGTGAATGCATGCAATCGCCGTGCCAAAGGAGAGAGCCGTTTTGGCCGTCCGGGACGGCCGATACGCCGCAAGCTGGCGCATGGGTGCTTCGCGTTGGTGCGCCGCGCGCGATGCCGGTTCAGGCCGGCTGCGCCGCCGCAGCGATCATCACGGACGCGAGCGTGCCGTAGGCGGTCTCCCAGGCGGCGCGCGTCTCGGGCGTGAAAGCCTCGCCCAGGCCCTTGCCCAGCGTGTCGATCAGCGCCGTGCCGACGACCGCGTAGTGCGCGGACTGCACGCCATAGCCGACATGCCGCTCCGCCAGCTTCTGCGCCACCGGCACCAGCACGTCGAGGCGGTCCAGCGTGCTGACGACGGTACGCAGCATCGCCATGAGCTTGCGGCCCTGCTCGACCATGTCGCCCTTGAACATGCTGCGCACGTTGGGTGCCAGTTCGAATACGCGCGCGTAGAAGATCTCCGCGGCCTGTTCGGAGATCGGCAGCACCTTCGCAAAACTCTCCTGCACCAACTGGATCTGATGGGGTGTCATCGTGGGTTCCTCGTGTCGTTGTTGTCGAATGAAAGAAAGAAGGGGTCGGCGCGGCAGGCGTCGCTCAGGCCGCCTTCTCGACGTGGCCCTGGCGGGTGTACAGAAAGTCGATCACCGCCTTGCGGTAATGCACGTAGTCGCGGTCTTCTGCCAGTTCGACGCGGTTGCGCGGGCGCTGCAACTTCACTTCCAGTACCTCGCCGATGGTGGCCGACGGGCCGTTGGTCATCATCACGATCCTGTCCGACAGCAACACCGCCTCGTCGACATCGTGCGTGACCATGACGACCGTGCTCTGCGTCTTCTGCACGATGGCGAGCAACTCGTCCTGCAGGCGCGCGCGGGTCAGTGCGTCGAGTGCGCCGAAGGGCTCGTCCATCAGCAGCACGTTGGGCTCCATCGCCAGCGCGCGGGCGATGCCGACGCGCTGCTTCATGCCGCCGGAGATCTCGCCGGGGCGCTTCTGCGCGGCGGGTGTCAGGCCGACCAGCGCCAGCGCGGCGTCGGTGCGTGCGCGCAGTTGCGGCTTCGACTCGGTCGGCCCGAACACGCGCTCCACGCCCAGGTAGACGTTCTCGAAGCAGGTGAGCCAGGGCAGCAGCGAATGGTTCTGGAACACCACCGCGCGCTCCGGCCCCGGGCCCTTGATCTCCCTGTTGGCACACAGCAGCGAGCCGTGCGTCGGCGTCGTCAGCCCGGCGATCAGGTTCAGCAGCGTCGACTTGCCGCAGCCCGAATGGCCGATCAGCGCGACGAACTCGCCCTTGGCCACGTTCAGCTGGATGTCGCGCAGCGCCTGGAACGGGCCCTTGGCGGTCTTGAAGGTCTGCTCGACGTCGCGGATCTCGATGTATTTGGATGTGTCCATGGCGTGTGCTCCGTGATCAGCTCTTGACTTCTTCGAATGTGAAGGCGGTGGCGATCTTGATCAGCGCGAACTCGAGGATCAGCCCGACCACGCCGATCACGAAGATCGCGATGATGATGTTCTTGACGTTCAGGTTGTTCCACTCGTCCCACACCCAGAAGCCGATGCCCACGCCGCCGGTCAGCATCTCGGCCGCGACGATCACCAGCCAGGCGGTGCCCACGGCCAGGCGCACGCCGGTCAGCATGTACGGCAGCACGGCGGGGAACAGGATCTTGGTGAGGATCTTCCACTCGCTCAGGTTCAGGACGCGCGCGACGTTCATGTAGTCACTCGGCACGCGCTGCACGCCGACCGCCGTGTTGATCACCATCGGCCAGATCGAGCAGATGAAGATGGTCCAGATGGCAGCGGGGTTGGCGCCCTTGAACACCAGCAGGCCGATCGGCAGCCAGGCCAGCGGCGACACCGGGCGCAGCAGGCTGATCAGCGGATTGAACATGCGCGACAGGAACTCGAAGCGCCCGATCGCGAAGCCCGCGGGAATGCCGACCAGTGCGGCCAGGCCGAAGCCCATGGCCACGCGCTTCAACGACGAGAGCACATTCCAGCCAACGCCCTGGTCGTTCGGGCCTTTGCTATAGAACGGATCGCTGAACACGTCGAGCGCCTGCTTGCCGGTCTCGATCGGCGAGGGAAAGCCGGTCGTGCTGTTGACCGAAATGAGCTCCCAGATCAGCAGCAGCAGGCCGAAGCCGGCGAGCGGCGGCAGAAGGCGCATCCAGAATGCGCGCAGGTCGAGAGTGCGGCGGGTCTTCCGGGTTGGCGCCAGGGGCGCATGGGGCACGACGGCTGGCGGCTGTGTGACTGCAGTCGCAGCCTTTGGCCCGGCCGGCAATGAGGCCGAAGCCTCGATCGGGTGATGGAAAACGGCGCTGACCATGGTGTGTTGCTCCTCAGGCATGCAGCTTGAACGACTCGGCGTACTTCTTCGGATCCTTGCCGTCCCAGACCGTGCCGTCGAACAGCTTGCTGGTGCGCATCGGGTCCTTCGGTACCGGCGTCTGCGTGGCGGCGGCGGCCTGCTTGTAGATGTCGATGCGGTTGATCTCGGTCGCGACCTTCAGATAGTCGGGATGCTCCTTCAGCAGGCCCCAGCGCTTGTGCTGGGTGAGGAACCACATGCCGTCGGACAGGTAGGGGAAGGTCACCGCGCCGTCGTTGTAGAACTTCATGTAGTTCGGGTCATCCCAGGTCTTGCCCATGCCGTTGGTGTAGCGGCCCAGGATGCGCTGGTTGATCGCGTCGACGCTGGTGTTGACGTAGCTCTTGTCGGCGATGGTGTCGGCCATCTTGTTCTTGTTCTGAAGCCCGGCATCGATCCACTTGCTGGCCTCCAGCACCGCGGCTGTCACGGCGCGCGCGGTGTTCGGGTACTTCTTGACGAAGTCCGCGGTCGTGCCCAGAACCTTCTCCGGATGGTCCTTCCAGATGTCCTGCGTCGTGATGGCCGTGACGCCGATGCCGTCCATGATGGCGCGCTGGCCCCACGGTTCCCCGACGCAGTAGCCGTCCATGTTGCCGATGCGCATGTTGGCGACCATCTGGGGCGGCGGCACGACGATGTTCTTCACGTCCCTGAACGGATCGATGCCGGCCGAGGCGAGCCAGTAGTAGAGCCACATCGCGTGGGTGCCGGTCGGAAAGGTCTGGGCGAACGTGTATTCGCCCTTTTCCTTCTGGATCAGCTTGGCGAGCGACGTTGCGTCGACCGCGCCCTTGTCTGCCAGCTTCTTCGACAGCGTGATCGCCTGGCCGTTGTTGTTGAGCGTCATCAGCACGGCCATGTCCTTCTTGGCGCCGCCCGCGCCGACGTGCACGCCGTAGACGAGCCCGTACAGCACGTGCGCCATGTCGAGCTCGCCGTTGACCAGCTTGTCGCGCACGCCGGCCCAGCTGGCTTCCTTGCTCGGGACGATCTTGACGCCGTATTTCTTGTCGATGCCGAGCACCGACGCCATCACCACGCTGGCGCAGTCGGTCAGCGGAATGAAGCCGATCTTGACCTCCTCCTTTTCAGGCTTGTCCGAGCCTTGGGCGTAGGCCAGAGCGCGCAGGGCCGGATCGATGCCGGCGGCGCCGATGGCGGCGGCCTGCAGCACGCTGCGGCGACTGAGCTTGGTTTTCAGCAGATCGGTCATGGGGCGAACTCCAGAAAGAGAGAAGAGCGAAAGGGCGAGGCGAAAAACAAAAAAGGCGTCCGCATCACGCAATGGCCGTTCGAAAACGGGCCCTTGCGGGGTGCGGACGCCTTTGTCCGGTCGGTGGGCGGCTCCCGTCATTGGAAGGCGCCAGCCTGAAGACCTACGTCGGTCTGTGGGAGGAGTGATGCAAACGGCGTGCCAAGGCCATCGTCGTGGAGATCGCTACAGTTTTTATAGCAATGAAGCGTGGTGCAGCAAGCCGATTCCGGGCTTTTCCTGCATCTCGGAGCTGAGGCACGCTTGTTGTGCGCCGCACCAATTCAGGCCTGTCGTGTCAGGTGGATGTGCCCCGCGGCAGGTATTCCGCCATCGACAGCACCGATTCGGCCACGTCGACGACGCGCCGGTTCTGGTTCATTGCGGTCTGGCGCAGCATCTTGTGGGCCTCTTCCTCGCTCAACTGCCGATGCGCCATCAACAGGCCCTTGGCGCGCTCGACCAGCTTGCGTTCGTTCAAGGTGGCGCGCACGGTGTCGAGTTCGTCGCTCATCGCCTGCAGCCGCTGGGACTGCTCCTGCACCATCTCCAGGATCGAGCGCTCCAGCTGCCGGCCATAGGGCGCCTTGGCGTTGAGGGGCGGCACGGCATCCGCCGCGGGCGTGTCGAAGAAGGCGGTGGCCGTGCTGCGGCCTTCGGCGGTGAGCTGCGCGAGCAGCGCCTCGTGGGCGGCGAGTTCGCTGCGCGCCTGCGCTATCTTGGATTCGCAGAGCTTGCGCAGATCGGCCGCAAGCCGCTCCTCGACGACCTGCATGCCGTCGATCCGGCGCGAACTGCAGTCGAACCAGGTCGGGCTGAGTTCCGGATTGAGCGGCACGCCGGCCGGTGCCGCGCAGGCGATGCGGCGCAGCCGTTCGAGCTCGGCGGTCTGCGCGGGTGGCAGGTTGGTCTGCCATTGCGCCGCCAGTCCCGGGCCCGAGAACTCGACGAAGACATGGAAGCAGCGTTCCTGCGATTCGATCAGGTGCAGCCATTGCTGCTGGCGGGCGCTGTCGTTCAGGCCCGACGTGAAGGCCGCGGCGCCGCAGGCTCGTTCCTGGCCGGCGAACTCCTTGCCCTGCATGAAGTTGAACATCGCGACCAGCAGCCGGGATATCTCGGGATCGGTGGCGCCGTCAGCCGCTTCGAACACGACGGCCAGCAATCCGGCGATCAGCTTCACGAATGCGGTGGTGGCATCGGCCGGCTGCATGCCGAGTTGCCCGATGCGTCCGCGCAGGTGGGGCAGGGCGTCGAGCCCCGGCAGCACCCAGGCGATCCGGCTGAACAGCCGCGCGCCGTTGCCGATGCGGTGCGCGTCGGCTTCCAGTTGCTCGAAACCGGCACGCACGATGTCCTCGAACTTCCGGCCGTCGGCAATCTGTTCGCCGCGCTCGGCGGCGAAGCGGCGGCCCGCAGAGGCCAGCAGCACGTTCGACAGGCCGCGTTCGCGTTGCAGGGCGTGCACCAGCCGCCCGATGGTGCCGACCAGCGCGCTCGTGCGCGCGAGCTGGTCCAGTTCGTCGATCTCGCAGCGCAGGGCCGCAATCAAAAAGCTCAGTCCGGATTTCATCGTGTGGGGTCCAGGAGGCGGACGGCGTTCAAGGGCATGCAGCAACATCCATGCCCCGAGGGCGCGCGCATCCTACACTCGCCCGATGCTCGTATTGGGAATCGAATCATCGTGCGATGAAACCGGCGTTGCGCTGGTCGAAGCCGGCGCCAAAGGCCTGCCGCGGCTGGCCGCGCATGCCTTGCACAGCCAGATCGCCATGCATCAGGCCTACGGCGGCGTGGTGCCCGAACTCGCCAGCCGCGACCACATCCGGCGCGTGCTGCCGCTCGCGCAGGCCGTATTCGACGAGGCCGGTCGCACGTTGGCCGAGGTCGACGTCGTCGCCTACACGCGGGGTCCAGGGCTGGCCGGCGCGCTGCTGGTCGGGGCCGGCGTGGCTTGCG